>NZ_JBOBDM010000065.1:0-31278 GCF_050586605.1 Pseudomonas sp. ES1
GAACAGGCCTCGCGCATGACCTGCCAGGTTCGTGCATCCGCCGGCACCAGGTGCTCGATGCGCAATGACTCGACCGTAATGTCCTGGGGCATGCCAAAAGTGGTGAAAGTCGACATGAAGGTCAGCTCGCCCTGAGGCGATGCCAGCCGCGTCAACAGCAGCGGCGGCAACACGCCCTCGGCAGGTTCAAGCTCGCCTGGCAGCGCCATCTGCGCCAGGCGCTTTGCCAATACCGGATTGCTCAGCGACTCCTGACGGGCACGCAGCCAACCCACCGCACGAATCTCTTCGGCATTGAGCAAGTAGTCACCCAGCCCGCCGGGCGCAAACAGCATGGCCAGCATGTTCAACCCCTCCACCTGCGACGGCGGCAACCCGAGCATGGCAAACAGCGCGGCCGTCGCACTATTGGCCGCCAGCACGTCCCAGTTACCGTCGATGACGATTGCCGGTGCGGGGTTGTTGGCCTGCAACAGGTGCTCCATGGCATCGCGCACGGCCGCCAGCGCCGGGGCATCCAGCGGCGAGGCCTGGTAGCGCGGCGCAAGGCCCGCGGCGAGGAACACCTCGTTGCAGCGCTCCAGTGGCGCATCCAGCGCGCTCAGCAAGGCATGCAGGGTGGCAATGCCTGGCCGCGCCCGACCGGTTTCGATGCAACTGAGGTGACGCTGCGAAACGCCGGCACGCAGGGCCAGCTGCATCTGGCTGAGCCCGGCCTGGCGGCGCAACTGGCGCAACGGCGAACCTGCGGTGGACGTTGGCCGGGTGGGGTGAAAGGTGGAAATGTCCATGGGCTGAGCCTGCGAATGTTCAGGTGAGTCGTCCATGACCTCTGAGGTCATTGCTGGGCTGGGACCCTATCACTAGTGTTCGGGCATCGAAACCACCCCGGAGCTCCCACCATGCGCAAACCCTGGCTGGCACTCGCCACCCTGATCGCCTTGACCCTCTACACCTGCTGGACCATGGCCCATGCCGAGCAGTCGTTGCTGGCCTTCGGGCTGCAACTGATCAGCAGCCCGGACACTCTGCAGGTGGTCATCGACCTGTACCTGATGGCGGCGCTGGCCTGCCTGTGGATGTGGCGCGATGCCCAGCGCCATGGGCGCCCGGGGCGCAGTGTGCTGCCCTACTGCCTGCTGACCCTGGTGTTCGTTTCGATCGGCCCGCTGCTGTACCTGGTCGTGCACGGGTTCAGAGGCCATCGGCCATGATCACGGTGTTCGCCGCCAGTGTGTTGCTGCTGTTCCTCAAGATGCTGGCGATCTCCTGCTACCAGGGGTATTACCGCTTGCGTCACCTGACCTTCGTCAACGCCGAGGATGCCGCCGTGCTGGGCCGCACGGCCGCGGCCCAGGAGCGCCCCGAAGTCCGCCGCGCCGCCCAGGCCTGGGCCAATGACCTGGAGAACATCCCGCTGTTCTTCGTGCTCGGCGGCCTGGCAATCACCCTGCACACACCTGAGCTGCCGACCCTGTGGTTGTGCGCGTTGTTCACCACAGCCCGGCTGGCCCATACCCTGGCCTACCTGGCGGCCTGGCAACCCTGGCGCACACTGGCGTTTGCAGTTGGCCTGGGCTGCCTGCTGGGGCTGGCCGGGATGATCGCCGCCCGCCTGTGCTAGCGCTGCCGCGCCAGCAGGAAGGCGCCCAGCCCCAGCATCGGCAAAGCCGCGCCCAGCAACGCCACGCCCGCCCAGCCGAAGTGCGCATACACCCCGCTGGCCAGCGCCGAACCCACAGCCCCGCCCAGGAAGATGCTGGTCATGTACAGCGCATTGAGGCGCCCGCGGCTGGCGGGGTCGAGCGCATAGACCTCGCGCTGGCCGATCACCATGTTCATCTGCACCGCAAAGTCCAGCAGCACCCCGGTCAACCCCAGGCCGATCACGCTCATGCCCGGCGTGCTCAGGCCCAGCAGCAAGGCCAGCGGCGCCAGCGCCATTGCCAGCAACGAAGCCTGTCGGCCATGCCCGGCATCCGCCAGGCGCCCGGCCAGCGGCGCGGCCACCGCCCCTACGGCGCCGACCAGTGCGAACAACGCGATCTGGCTTTGCGACAGGCCATGCTCTGCGGCCAGGGCCAGCGGCACCGCTGTCCAGTACAAGCTGAAGGCGGCGAACATCAGCGCCTGGTACAGCGAGCGCTGGCGCAGCAACGGGTAGCGGCGCAGCAATACCAGCAGCGAGGCCATCAACCCGGCATAGCTGGCCTTGTGCTCGGGCTCCCGGCGCGGCAGGGTCAGGGCCAGCAATAGGATGATCGCCAGCATCACCCCGGCCGCGCCGATGAACACCGTGCGCCAGCCGAAATGATCGGCCACCAGGCTCGACAACGGCCGGGCCAACAGGATGCCCAGCAACAGGCCACCCATGATGTTACCCACCACCCGCCCACGCTGGTGCTCGGGCGCCAGGTGCGCGGCCAGCGGCACCAGCATCTGCACCGCCACCGAACTGAAGCCGATGAGCAAGGCATAGGCCAGGAACAGCTGGCCCTGGCCATGGCCGCTGTTGCCGGCCAGCAGCAGGCTGACGGTCGCCAGCACTGCGGTGGCGATCATCAGCCTGCGGTTTTCCACCAGGTCAGCCAGCGGTACCAGCAACAGCAGCCCGAGGGCGTAGCCCAGCTGGGTCAGCGAAACGATCCAGCTGGCGTGTGCGGCGGACAGGCCCAGGTCAGGCGCGATCAGCCCAACGATGGGCTGGGCGTAGTAGATGTTGGCGACGATGGCGCCGCAACAGAAGGCCAGCAGCGTCACCAGGGCGCGGCTCAGGCCGGGCGCTGACGGCTGGGCGACAGCGACGGAAGCATTCATGGGGGTAGCCTCGCTAAGCGATGTAGAAGTGCGGGCATGGTGCCGGGAAGCTCCGCGCGGCAGAATCCGTCGGCAACGCAACAAGGCTTTGCGCCCTGCGCAACGGCTAGCGCGCCAGCAAGCCCTCGCAGAACGCAACGAACGCCTTCACCCGCCGCGACCCTCGGTGGTTGGGCAGGTACAGCGCGTTGATGGTGGCGCTGGCCGCGCCCGGGCTCACCTGCCAGTCGGCGAACAGCCGTTGCAGGCGCCCGGCCGCAACATCCTCGCGCACCAGCCAGTCGGCCAGCAGCGCCACGCCGCTGCCGGCGATGGCGGCCTCGCGCAGCAGGTCGGCGTTGGCGCTGCGCAACGGGCCGGTAACGTCCAGCTCCAGGCGCTGTTCACCTTGCTGCAAACGCCAGGGCCGGGCCGACTGGCCATAGCGAAAGCGCAGGCAGGCGCGGGTGCTCAATTGCCGAGGGTCGTCCAGCGCGGGGCCTTGTGCCACATAGGCCGGGCTGGCCACCAGCCAGCGCTCGAACTGCCCCAGCCGACGGCACACCAGTTCGTCGCTGGGTGCGGGTTCGCCGAGGCGGATGGTCAGGTCATAGCGGCCATCGAGCAGGTCATCGAAGCGGTCGCTGAGGTCGATATCCAGTTCCAGGCCTGGATGGCGGGCCAAGAAGGCGCCAAGGTGCGGGGCAATCACCCGCCGGCCGAACTCCACCGGCAGGCACAGGCGCAGCACGCCGACGGGCTCCTCGCCACGGTCGGCGACGCTGGCATCGGCCTCGGCCAGGGCTTCGAGGATGTCACGGGCACGCTGGTAGTAGGCGGCACCGGCCTCGGTCAGGCTGACCTGGCGGGTCGAGCGGTTGAGCAAGGTGGCGCCCAGTTCGCTCTCCAGCGCATCGACCAGGCGCGTCACCGACGAGGTCGCCACCCCAAGCCTGCGTGCTGCGGCGGAAAACCCCTGGGCCTCGACGGTCGCCATGAACACCTTGAGCGCCAGCAGCTTGTCCATGGCAATTTTCCCTGGGGCAAAGCCAGGAACCTTCCTACAATCAGGCCCTGGAATCAACCACGGACGCGCCCTCCATGCCTGACAACCTGTTCACCGCCCTGCCCGCCCTCGACCCACAGGCCAGCGAGCAGTTCGACGACCTGCTGCAACGCCCAGGCCTGCGTATCGAGCGCATCGTCTCCAGCGGCCAGGCCAGCCCGCCAGGCTTCTGGTACGACCAGGACGAAGGCGAGTGGGTGGTGGTGCTCAACGGCAGCGCCGGGTTGCGCCTTGAGCACGAGACCGAGACCCGTGTATTGCGCCCAGGCGACCACCTGGACATCCCGCCGCACTGCCGGCACCGGGTCGAATGGACCGAGGCCGGCGTGGCCACCGTGTGGCTGGCGGTGTTCTACCGCGGCTGAGCCAAGGCCACCGGGGCTGGCGCGGCCTGCAGCCGATAGAAGCGCCACGGCAGCAACACGGCGGCCACGGCCAGGCCGCTGGCGAAACCGACCCACACCCCCACCGCACCCAAGGTGGAATGGAAGGCCAGCCAGTAACTGAGCGGCAGCGCCAGCAACCAGTAGCTGATCATCGTCACCCCCACCGGCCAGCGGTAGTCCTGCAGCCCACGCAAGGCCCCCAGCGCGGTGGACTGCAGGCCGTCGGCCACTTGCATCGCCGCCACCACCACGAACATCGGCACAGCGATGGCGACCACCTGCGGGTCGTCGCTCATGGCCTCGGCGATGCGCCGGCCGAACAGCACCAGCAGCACGGTGGCCAGGAGCATCCATGCGGTAACGCTGACGAAGGTGGCGCTGCCGATGACCCGGATGCGGGCGGTCTCACCACGGCCCTGGGCCTGGCTGATGCGGATGCTCACTGCCGCCGCCATGCCCAGTGGCAGCATGTACAGCAGCGCGCCGATCGAATGCACTACCTGGTTGGCTGCCAGTGCGGCGTTGCCCAGCCAGCCGAGCATCCAGGCGGCGATCACCACCGCGCCGGCTTCGCCCAGGTAACCCATGCCCAACGGCCAGCCCTCGCCGAGCAGCGTGCGCCAGCGCAACTTGTGCCCGTGCGGCAGCTGGCGATAGCCCGCCAGCGACGGTGCCAGGCACCAGTAAGCCAGGGCCAGCAGCAGCGCCAGCAACTCGGCGAGCACCCCGGCGATCCCAGCCCCCACCAGCCCCAGCGCCGGCAGGCCGAAATGGCCATGGATCAGGCCGTAGCTCAGCGGGATGTTGAACAACACCGCGCTCATCACCAGGCATACCGCCACCCACGGGCGGCCAATGGCTTCCAGCACGTCCTTGAACACCACGATCAGGCAGTACGGGATCAGGAACACCGCCATGGCCTGCCAATAAGGGGTCAGCAACGCCACGTCCGGCAAAGGCACGCCCAGCCACTGCAGCAGCGGCAAGGCAGCCAGCATCGCCAGGCAGCCCAGGGTGCCGATCAGCAACCCGTAGCCAAGGCCTGCGCGCAGGGTGCGCGTAACCGCCGCCGGGTCATCGGCACCGAAGGCATGGCCGACGCGCACACTGAGGGTGGCGAGCATGCCGTAGAGCCCCGCATGGAAAATCAGCCCGGCGCTGCTGGTCAGTGCCACGCAGGCCAGCACCACGGTGCCGAGCGAGGCCAGCAGCACGGTGTCGGTCAGGCTGATCAGCTCGGCAGCGGACAGGCCCAGCACCAATGGCAGGGCCAGGCGCAGCAAGCCTGGCAGCTCGGCAAGCCAGGAAACGGCGCTGTGCTTTACAGAAGCAGTCACGGTGAATACCTCGAGTTGACATACGCCGCGTATGCTAATGCCATTTATTGACATACGCAACGTATGCTAATTTGCACGGCATCGCTTTCAGTTGGAGCCTGCCATGCCCCCCCCTCGCCGTAGCCGCGCCGCCATGAGCGCGGACACCACCGAACGGCTGATCGCCGTCGCCCGCCGCCAGTTCACCGAGAAAGGCTTCAGTGCCGTGGTCATGGATGACCTGTGCGCCGAAGCCGACCTGACCCGTGGGGCCCTGCATCACCATTTCGGTGGCAAGGCCGGGCTGTTCACTGCGGTGGTGCAGAGCTTGCTCGATGAGATCAACCAGGCGCTGGATGTGCGCTACGCCACCCATCAAGACCCCTGGGAGGGGTACATCGACACCTGCCTGCACTACTACGACCTGCTGCGCGACCCGGCCCTGCGGCGCATCCTGCTGCAGGATGCGCCGGGGGTGCTGGGCCTGCGCCTGCGCGAGCTGGAAGAGGCCAGCTATATCGGGCCCATGGCCCAGGGGCTGGTGGAGTTGCAGGAGGCTGGGCGGTTGCGGGCGTTTGACGCGGTGGCCATGGCGCATCTGATCAATGGGGCCATGGGCGATACCGGGATCTGGGTGGTGGCGCAGGATGATCCGCAGGCGGCGGCGGAGCGGGTCAAGGGGGCGCTGCGGTGTTTGCTGGAGGGGTTGCAGTGTTGAGGGGGTGAGTTGGGGCTGCCAGGTGCATGGCGGGAGACTGGGTGAGGGCCACCAGGTGCCTGCCGGTGTTTTTGCAGCGCCTATGAGATCGAGCGCCGCCCGCGCGGCGCATCGCTGGCAAGCCAGCTCCCACATCTGTTTCGGGCCAATTATGCCTGTGAAGGTACCGCTGCCCGCCTTGGCGCATGTCTTGAGACAGGCGCAGCGTCATCAGCGCCCGCCTCGAAATCGAGTCGAACCAACAAGGCGGACAGTGATGACCTTGCAGGAGTAACTGGCCCGAAACAGATGTGGGAGCTGGCTTGCCAGCGATGCGCCGCGCGGGCGGCGCTCGATCTTGAGGGCGCTGCAAAAACACCGGCGAACACCTGTAAGCCCTCACGCGGTAACAGCCATGCCCATCAATACACAAAATCCCCTACGACCATCGTCGCACCACCACATTCCCCACCCCTCGAAAAACCCGAACCCCACCCCCATTTTCCCTGCATGATCTAGTCTTTTAGCCACACATTCCCCCTCCCACCCCTGCGACAATCAGCCCCAGCAACAAATGTACTAACTTGTTAATTAGCTTGCTAAGGGCTTAAACTGCGCCGCATTCCACCTGCGAGATCCCTGGCATGAAAGACAACCCCCGCGCCACTGGCGCCCCCACAATCATCCTGGTCGGCTTGGGCGTGATCGTCGCCCTGCTCGGCCTGCTGCTGGCCGCCGGCGGCTTCAAGCTCGCCGGCCTCGGCGGCTCCTGGTACTTCCTGGTCGGTGGCCTGGCCATGGCCATCGCCGGCCTGCTCATCGCCCGCCGCAAACCCGCCGGTGCCTGGCTGTACGCCCTGTTCCTGCTCGGCACGCTGATCTGGGCCGTGGCCGATGCCGGCCTGGTCTTCTGGCCGCTGTTCTCGCGCCTGTTCATGTTCGGCGCGATCGGCATGCTGGTGGCACTGGTCTATCCGCTGCTGGTGCGCGCCCAGGGCGGCAGCACTGGCCGTGGCGCCTATGGCATCGCCGGGGTGCTGGCCGTGGTGCTGGCGATTGCCGCCGGCAACATGTTCGTCGCCCACCCCAGCGTCGCCCCCACCGGCAAAGGCCCAGGCCTGACCCCGGTCGAAGCGGGCAAGGAGCAGAAGGACTGGGCCCACTACGGCAACACCGAAGGCGGCAGCCGCTTCGCAGCCCTGGACCAGATCAACCGTGGCAACGTCGACAAACTGCAAGTGGCCTGGACCTACCACACCGGTGACGTGGCCATCAGCGACGGCAACGGCGCCGAAGACCAGCTCACCCCGCTGCAGGTTGGCAACAAGGTGTTCATCTGCACCCCGCACAACAACCTGATCGCCCTCGACGCAGACACCGGCAAGGAGCTGTGGAAGAACGCCATCAACGCCCAGTCCAAGGTCTGGCAGCGTTGCCGTGGCATGGCCTACTTCGACGCCAGCGCGCCGATCGCCCAGCCTTCCCAGCCAGGCAGCTCGCCGATCACGGTCGCCAGCGTGCCCGCCGCGGCCAACTGCCAGCGTCGCCTGCTCACCAACACCATCGACGGCCGCCTGATCGCTGTGGACGCCGACACCGGCGAGTTCTGCCAGGGCTTCGGCAACAACGGCCAGGTCAACCTGATGACGGGCCTGGGCAATGTGCCCGACTCGTACTACCAGTTGTCGTCCGCCCCCTTGATGGCCGGTACCACCGTGGTGGTCGGCGGTCGTGTGGCCGACAACGTCCAGACCGACATGCCCGGCGGCGTAATCCGCGGCTTCGACGTGATCAGCGGGGAAATGCGCTGGGCCTTCGACCCAGGCAACCCGCAAGACCGTAAAGCCCCTGAAGGTGACAGCACCTACGTGCGCAGCACCCCCAACAGCTGGGCGCCTATGTCTTACGATCCGGCCATGAACACCCTGTTCCTGCCGATGGGTTCCTCGTCCACCGACATCTACGGTGTCGAGCGCAACCAGCTGGACCACACCTACGGCGCTTCGGTGCTGGCCCTGGACGCCACCACTGGCGACCAGAAGTGGGTGTACCAGACCGTGCACAACGATCTCTGGGACTTCGACCTGCCGATGCAGCCGAGCCTGATCGATTTCACCAAGGACGATGGCCAGACCGTGCCTGCAGTGGTGATCGGCACCAAGGCCGGGCAGATCTTCGTGCTCGACCGCGCCACCGGCAAACCGTTGACCCAAGTCGATGAAGTACCGGTCAAGCCGAGCAACATCCCCAACGAGCCGTACTCGCCCACCCAACCGAAATCCGTCGGCATGCCGCAGATCGGCGCACAGACCCTGACCGAATCGGACATGTGGGGCGCCACCCCGTTCGACCAGTTGCTGTGCCGCATCGACTTCAAGAAGATGCGCTACGACGGCCTGTACACCGCACCAGGCACCGACCTGTCGCTGAGCTTCCCGGGTTCGCTCGGTGGCATGAACTGGGGCAGCCTCTCGACTGACCCGGTGCACGGCTTCATCTTCGTCAACGACATGCGCCTGGGCCTGTGGATCCAGATGATCCCTTCGCAGAACCAGGGCGCGGCCGCTGGCGGTGGCGAAGCGCTGAACACCGGCATGGGCGCCGTGCCGCTCAAGGGCACCCCGTACGCGGTGAACAAGAACCGCTTCCTGTCGGTCGCCGGCATCCCGTGCCAGGCGCCGCCGTTCGGCACCCTGACCGCCATCGACATGAAGACCCGGCAAATTGCCTGGCAAGTGCCGGTGGGCACCGTCGAGGACACCGGCCCCCTGGGTATCCGCATGCACCTGCCGATCAAGATCGGCCTGCCGACCCTGGGCGGCACCCTGTCGACCCAAGGTGGCCTGCTGTTCATTGCCGGCACCCAGGACTTCTACCTGCGCGCCTATGACAGCAGCAACGGCAACGAAATCTGGAAAGCCCGCCTGCCAGTGGGCAGCCAGGGCGGCCCGATGACCTACGTTTCGCCCAAGACCGGCAAGCAGTACGTGGTGGTCACCGCTGGCGGCGCGCGCCAGTCGACCGACCGTGGCGACTACGTGATGGCGTACGCACTGCCATAAACCGCGTCGCCCCCACCGCCGGCAAGCCGGCTCCCACAGTGGTCAGCATCGTACCTGTAGGAGCCGGCTTGCCGGCGATGAGGCCCTGAAATACAACCCGAGACCCAGCAATGCCATCCGCTATTCGCATCACCCCTGCCCTGCTCCTGGCAATCGCCAGCACCACCGCCCTCGCCGACAGCGACCTGCTCACCCGCAACACCCTGACCGGCGACTGGGGCGGCCTGCGCCACCAGCTCGAAGAAGACGGCGTCAAGTTCACCGGCGACTACAGCGGCGAAACCGCCTACAACGCCCACGGCGGCCTGCACCGTTCGGCGCGCTACTCGCAGAACCTCAAGCTCGGCGTGCAATTCGACCTGGCGAAGCTGTACAGCCTGGACGGCAAAGTCCAGCTGACCATCAACGACCGCCGCGGCAACAGCGCCTCGGAAGACCTGGTGGGCAACCGCCTGCCCATCCAGGAAAACTACGGTGGCCTGTACACCCGCCTGACCGAACTGAGCTACGAGCGCAATTTCACCCCGGCGCTCAACGTCAAGCTCGGCTACATGGCCATGGGCAACGACCTGGGCGGCCTGGACAGCGGCATCCTGTGCAACTTCATGAACGCCGGTTTCTGCGGCCACCCGCTGAACATGTCCGGCGGCAGCGGCTGGACCAACTACCCCAACGCCCACCTGGGTGCGCGGGTCAAGTACGACCTCTCGCCGGCCTGGCAGCTGCGGGTGGCGGCGTTCAACGTCGACCCCGAGAGCAACGGCAATTCCAGCCGCGCCTGGCACCTCGGGCCCAAGCACACCACGGGCACGGTGGTGCCGGTGGAACTGGTGTACAAGCTGCAGGGCGAGCTGCCGGGCGAGTACAAGCTGGGCTACTACTACGACAGCTCCGATGTGAAACGCATCGGCAGCAGCAAGGAGGTGTCCGGGCGCGGTGGCCATTACCTGCTGATCGACCAGGCCGTTTGGAACGACCCCACTTCACCGGGCCGCAGCCTGCATGCCTTCGGCCAGTACTCGGCGTCGAGCAAGGCAGCCTCGCCGTTCACCAAGTGGTATGGCGCCGGCGTGGTGCTGTACAAGCCGCTCGAAGGCCGCCCGCGGGACACCGTGGCGCTGGGCTATGGCCGTGCGGTGCCGAACCCGCGTAGCCGGGATGTGCTGGAAGACGCCGCGTTCAATGCCGGGCAGGACTTCCCCAACCTGGACAGTGCCGAGCAGTTGATCGAACTGAGCTATGGCTACCAGGCCACGCCTTGGCTCAACCTGCGCCCGGATGTGCAGTACATCGTCGAGCCGGGAGCGTTTTCCGGGAAAGCTATCGATAACGCGCTGGTGGTGGGCCTCCAAGTCAAGGCCACCTTCTGAAATTCAGGCCTCATTCGCGGGGCAAGCCCACTCCCACGCAACTCGTGGGAGCGGCGGTGCGCCGATGCGACTTGCCCCGCGATCTGTCCATCAAGCCGTGCGCAGGTACTCCGCCAACCTGATCAACATCGCATCACACCCGCGCAACTGCGCCACGCTGACAAACTCATCCGGCTTGTGCCCCTGGTCCATGCTCCCTGGCCCACACACCACGGTAGGGATACCGGCCTGGTCGAACAGCCCACCCTCGGTGCCGAACGCCACCGTGCCGAAGTCATCAGACCCACTGAGCAGCGCCACCAGCCGCGCCGCCTCACTGTCGGCCGGCGTCGCCAACCCCGGATACGCGCTCAACGGTTTCAGGCGTATGTCACTGCCGGCATTCACCGTCCGCATGCGCGGCAGCAGCTCGGCCTCGGCATAGGTCTGCAAACGGTCAGCCACCGCCTGCGCCTCGAACCCCGGCAAGGCCCGCACCTCGAAATCGAACTCGCACTCCTCGGGCACGATGTTCAACGCCCGCCCGCCCTTGATCACCCCGGTCTGTACCGTGGAGAACGGCGGATCGAAGCGCTCGTCATGCTGCTCGGGCCGCGCCAGCTCGTCACCGATCTCACCCAACTTGCCGATCAGCCGCGCGGCATACTCGATCGCATTGACCCCATAGGGCGCATACGCCGAATGGCAGGCCGCGCCATGCACCTGGCAACGCATGGCCAGCTTGCCCTTGTGGCCAAGCACCGGCTTGAGCTCGGTGGGCTCGCCGATCAGGCACAGCCTTGGCTTGTGTGGCCGCTGCTGCAGTGCCTCGAGCATCGAGCGCACGCCTAGGCAACCGACTTCCTCGTCATAGGAAAACGCCAGGTGCACCGGCAGCTTCAACGGCTGCGCCAGGAACGCCGGCACCGCCGCCAGCACCGAGGCGATGTAGCCCTTCATGTCGGCGGTGCCGCGACCATACAGCCGGCCATCACGCTCGGTCAGCGCAAAGGGCTCGACGGTCCACGCCTGGCCGTCCACCGGCACCACGTCGGTGTGCCCGGACAACACCACGCCGCCGCGATCGGTCGGGCCGATGGTGGCGAACAGGTTGGCCTTGGTGCCCTCCTCATTGAGGAACAGCTCGCTGTCGACCCCAAGCCCGGCCAGGTAGTCACGGATGAAGCCGATCAGCTCCAGGTTGGAATCACGGCTGACGGTGGCAAACCCCACCAGCCGCGCCAGCAACGCCTGGCTGGACAGCTCACTCATCGCCCGGCACTCCGTAGCTCGGCGCGACGGTGGGGTTGAGCGCACGGGTCACGTAGTCCTGCATCTGCGGGCGATAGGCCTGCCACAGCTGGTCCAGCTCGCCGATCGGGTCCTGCTCGGCCCAGTCCACGCGCAGGTCAACCAGTGGCCAGGTCAGCTCGCCGGCAATCTTCAACGCCGCCGAATGCACCGGCCCCGCCTCACCGCCGGCGGCCATGGCCGCATGCATCGCCGCCAACAGGCGATCGGCGAGGTGGCCGCCGGCCTGTTCAAAGGCAGCGACCATCGCCTCGATCACCGCCTGCGACGACAACAGGTTGCCCGCCGCCGCGCATTGCTCGCCGGCCACCGCGTTGTGCACGCCCAGGGCCTCCTTGCCGGTGAACAGCGCTACCTGGCCATGGCTGTCGATCACCGTGACCTGGCGGTACTCGCTCCAGCCGTTGGCGCTGAGCACCTGGTCCAGCACTGCGGCAGGCGGCAGTTGGCCCTGCTCGAGGGCATCGAGGATCTGCGGGCCGAGCGCCGGCAAGGTGATGTTCTGGGTCGCAACTGCGCCCACACCGGCACGCACCCAGGGGCAGCGGGCGCCCACGGCGATGCTCGACGAACTGATGGCGATGCCGACCTGGCCGGTGTCCTGGCAGCGGCCGATGATGGAAAAGGTCATGGGTGCAGCTCCTGTCTGGGTTTGCCTGCATTCTCGGCAAGCCCCGGCAGGTGCGAAACGAGCATTTTCATGGCTATTGCACAGGAAAAAACTATGGACCTGTGGGAGCGGGTTCACCCGCGAACACGGGCGCAGCCCGTGCCACACAACGCGCCGGCTGCTTCGCGGGTGAACCCGCCCGCACTGGCCTGCCAACCCGATGACCCCTTCGCCAATTTATCGGCAAGCCCCAGCTAAATACTATTTTCGCGATTTACCAGCCATCCCTAGTCTGGCCCCAGGCAACGGCGGTCCTCGCAACCGACCTCAACAACAACCGCCTGAACAAGGGCTCGGACATGACACTGAACAATTACCAAATCGACACCCTCGTGGTCGGCGCCGGCCAGGCCGGCGTGGCCATGAGCGAACACCTGAGCAAGCTCGGCGTGCCGCACCTGGTGCTGGAACGCAACCGCATCGCCGAGGCCTGGCGCACCGGCCGCTGGGACTCGCTGGTGGCCAACGGGCCAGTCTGGCACGACCGCTTTCCGGGCCTGGAATTCGACCTGGACGCCGACGCCTTCGCCGGCAAGGACCAGGTTGCCGACTACTTCGAACAGTACGTACGCAAATACAACCTGCCGGTTCGCACCGGCGTGGAAGTGAAGAAAGTGGCGCGCAACCCCGACCGCCCGGGCTTCACCATCGAAACCAACCAGGGCGTGATCCACGCCAACCGCGTGGTGGCCGCCACCGGCCCGTTCCAGAAGCCGGTCATTCCGGCCATCGCGCCAAAAGATGAAAGCCTGCACCAGATCCACTCGGCCGCCTACTTCAACCCCGAGCAACTGCCCGAAGGCGCGGTGCTGGTGGTCGGCGCCGGCTCCTCCGGCGTGCAGATCGCCGAAGAGCTGATGCGTGCCGGGCGCCAGGTGTACCTGTCGGTCGGCGCCCACGACCGCCCACCGCGCAGCTACCGCAACCGCGACTTCTGCTGGTGGTTGGGCGTGCTCGGTGAGTGGGACGCGGAAATCGCCAAGCCCGGCCGCGAACACGTGACCATCGCCGTGTCCGGCGCCCGCGGCGGCCACACCGTGGACTTCCGCGCCCTCGCCCACCAGGGCATGACCCTGATCGGCCTGACCCAGTCGTTCGAAGGCGGCGTGGCGCGGTTCCAGGACAACCTGGCCGACAACATCCAGCGTGGCGACGAAAACTACCTGGCCCTGCTGGATGCCGCCGACGCCTACATCGAGCGCAACGGCCTCGACCTGCCGCCGGAGCCCGATGCGCGCAAGCGCCTGCCCGACCCGGACTGCGTCAGCAACCCGCTGCGCGAACTGGACCTGGCCAAGGCCAATGTCACCAGCATCATCTGGGCCACCGGCTACGGCGTGGACTTCAGCTGGCTGCAGGTCGACGCCTTCGATGCCAACGGCAAGCCACAGCACCAGCGCGGCGTGTCGAAAGAGCCGGGGGTGTACTTCCTCGGCCTGCCCTGGCTGTCGCGCCGTGGCTCGTCGTTCATCTGGGGCGTATGGCACGACGCCAAGCACGTCGCCGGCCATATCGCCACCCAACGCACCTACCTGGCCTACCGCGACCGCGACCAACGCAACGCGGATGGGCAGAACACCTCGACCAGCAACGTCAGCACCCTCGGAGCCCACTGATGCCAACTCATACCCGTATTCGCATGTTCAACACCAAGGCCACCTACCCCAACCAGGCCCTGGACAATGACCTGTGCCAGGCGGTCCGCGCCGGCAACACCATTTATGTACGCGGCCAGGTCGGCACCGACTTCGAAGGCCGCCTGGTGGGGCTGGGCGATCCGGGCGCCCAGGCCGAGCAGGCGATGAAGAACGTCAAGCAACTGCTCGAAGAGGCCGGCTCCGACCTGTCGCACATCGTCAAGACCACCACCTACATCACCGACCCACGCTTCCGCGAGCCGGTGTACAAGGAAGTGGGCAAGTGGCTCAAGGGCGTGTTCCCGATTTCAACCGGGCTGGTGGTGGCGGGCCTGGCCCAGGCTGAATGGCTGATGGAAATCGATGTGATCGCGGTGGTGCCGGATCAGCAGTAAACCGATGGGATGCAATCGCGGAGCAAGTCGCATCGGCGCACCGCCGATGCGACTTGCTCCGCGCGGGCGGCGCTCGAACTCATAGGCACTGCAAAAACATCGGCGAGCACTGATGGCCCGCATGCGCGCTCAAGCCAGGCACCCAGCCGTCACACCGTCCTCTGCATATGCGTAGTCCGCCAAAGCGGATCCCCCTCCACATCCACAATGGCAAACCCCTGCCCCTCCCAGAACCGAATCGCCCCCGGCAAAAACGGATGGGTATGCAGGTACAGCCACTCAACCCCAGCTCGCTGCGCCGCCTCGCGCAGCGCCGCAAACAGCTCCCTTGCCAGCCCATGGCGCCGATACTCCGGCACAACAAACAACCGCACCACTTCCACGGTACGGCGAGCGCGGTAATCGAGCTGGGCAAAACGATGGTCATACGGCAGGTACCCGATGCCCGCCACCAACCGCCCCTGGTCATGGGCGACCAGGAACAACCCCTCCCCCTCGAGGTAGCTTTGCTCGAAACAGGCAAGGTCCCTGGGCATCGGTGAATCGGCGAGCATCGGGAAAAGCCCACGGCGGGCGGTATCGATGAAATCGACGACCTCGCGGGCATTGCGGTGGGTGGCGGTGCTCAGCGTCCAGGTCGGCATCGGCGTTGCGGCGGCTCGTTCATCACGGGCCGCCAGCATACCCAATCAACCCGGCGAAGGTCAGGCCACGGTGTCGACCGAACCACCGGCACTGCTGCTGCCAAGCTTGTTCAGGGTCTCCAGCAACTGCGCGGTAGCCGCCGAGATTTGCCCGATGATGGTGGTGATACTGGCCTGCTTGGCAGCAATCGCCGCCTGGCTCGCCGGGTCGTCGTGCTGCTTCGCCATCATCGCGGCCAACTGCTTCTGCTCTTCGGCCAGCTGCTTCTGCAGCCGCTCGATCATCTCGCGCAGCTCTTTGACCTCGGGCGGATCGGAGCTTTCGTCGGTCTCGATGCTGGGCCCGGCGTTGGCATCAGCCTTGAACAGCTTGGGGTCGATCTTCAGCGGCGCTGCTTCCTGAGTGCCGCTGCCGGCCTGGGTTGTGCCGTTCTGAGCGGTGGTATTGAGCGTCGGCGCGGCGCCGGCGATGTTGATGAGCGTGAAATTAACCATGTCCCTATTCCTCTGCCAGGGTCCTTCCGATGACTGCTTATCGGCCGGCCACAGCGAAACCTGAACGCCAACGCATCGATAAATTTACCCCCCCGCCATTCGTCCACCTGATACCCGAACCCTGCCCGGGCGCCCGTGCGCCACCGGCAGGCACCCGATCAGCCCTGCAACGAGATGGCAATGACCAAGACCCGTTCCCGCAAAGCCCTGTACATCGGCCTGCCCCTGGCCCTGGCGGTCGCCCTGGGGAGCGCCGCCGGCTACTTCTACTGGCAAGGCCAGGAGACCGGCTACCCGCACCAGATCGTCGAGCAGGCCAATGCCCTGCACGAGCACATGCTCTCGTTCGACAGCCACGTCACCGTGCCGCTGGACCTGGGCAGCGCCGGCAACGAACTGGACAAGGACGGCGAAGGCCAGTTCGACCTGGTCAAGGCCAGCCGCGGGCGCCTGTCGGGCGCCGCGCTGACCGTGTTCGGCTGGCCGGAGATCTGGAACGGCGCCAACGGCCCGCACCGCCCAACCGCCGGCTTCGTCGACGCCGCGCGCCACGAGCAGGAAGTGCGCTACAAGATCATCAGCGGCATGGTCCGCGACTTCCCCAACCAGGTCGGCATCGCCTACACCCCCGCCGACTTCCGCCGCCTCAACGGCGAAGGCAAGTTCGCCATCTTCATCAGCATGCTCAACGCCTACCCGCTGGGCCACGACCTGTCGCAGCTGGACCTGTGGGCCGCGCGCGGCATGCGCATGTTCGGCTTCAGCTACACCGGCAACAACGACTGGGCCGACTCCTCGCGCCCGCTGCCGTTCTTCAACGACACCGCCGACGCCCTCGGCGGCCTGTCGCCGCTGGGCGAACAGGCGGTCAAGCGCCTCAACGACCTGGGCGTGATCATCGACGTGTCGCAGATGTCGACGCTGGCACTCGAAGACGTCGCCCGCCTGTCGCGCACCCCCATGGTCGCCTCGCACTCGGCGCCCCGGGCGCTGGTGGACATCCCACGCAACCTCTCCGACAAGGAGATGCAGCTGATCAAGGCCAGCGGCGGAGTAATCCAGGTGGTCGGCTTCGGCCAGTACCTCAAGCCCCTGAGCAAGCCGGTGCTGGACAAGCTCGACGCCCTGCGCGCGCGCTTCGACCTGCAGCCGCTGCAAGGCCTGGCCAACGCCCTGATGCCGGGCGACGCGGTGATCGCCATCTGGCCAGAGGCACGCTTTGGCGAGTACGCAAGCTCGCTCTACGCCATCCTCGAGGAAGAGCCCAAAGCCACCCTGGCCCAATACGTCGACGCCATCGACTACACGGTGAAGAAGGTCGGCATCGACCACGTCGGCATCAGCTCCGACTTCAACGACGGCGGCGGCCTGGACGGCTGGAGCAACGTCGGGGAAATCCGCAACGTCACCGCCGAACTGCTCACCCGCGGCTACAGCGAAACGGACATCGCCAAGCTGTGGGCCGGCAACTTCCTGCGCGTTTGGGAGCAGGTGCAGAAAGCCGCCCACCCCGTCGCCAATCGCTGAGTCGAGTGCCCCATTTCATGAGCAACCGCCGTACCTTCCTCAAACACGCCGGCCTGCTGGCCGCCAGCCTGCCCCTGTTGCCCGAGGCCCTGGCGGCCGGCGACACGCCACTGACCGGCACCGACAAGTGGCGCAACCTGCGCACACTGTTCCCGCTAGCCCCGGACGTGGCGCACTTCGCCAACTTCCTGGTCACCGCCCATCCACGCCCGGTGCAGCAGGCGATCGACCGCCACCGCGCCGACCTCGACCGCAACCCCGCCGCGCTGATGGACTGGGAAAGCCAGTACGAATGGCAACGCGAGGACGAAGTACGCGAATGGGCCGGCCGCTACCTGGAGGTCGGCCCCCGGCAGATCGCCCTCACCGGCAGCACCACCGAAGGCCTGGCGATGATCTACGGCGGCCTCAAGGTAGGCGCCAGCCAGGAGATCCTGATCACCGAGCACGAACACTACTCGGCACAGAAGGCCCTGGAATTTCGCAGCCAGCGCCAGGGCACCACGGTGCGCAAGATCCGCCTGTTCGACGACCCCTGGACAGTGTCCACCGACCAGGTGCTGAGCACCCTCGACAAGGCCATCAAGCCCAACACCCGGGTGCTGGGCATGACCTGGGTGCATTCGGGCAGCGGCGTCAAGCTGCCGGTGGGCGAGATCGGCGAGCTGGTGCGCCGGCACAACCGCAACCGCAGCGAGGCCGAGCGAATCATCTACGTGGTCGACGGCGTGCACGGCTTCGGCGTGGAGAACGCGCGCTTCGCCGACTTCAACTGCGACTATTTCATCGCCGGCACCCACAAGTGGATGTTCGGCCCGCGCGGCACCGGGATCATCTGCGCCGCTTCCACCGGCATGCAGCACCTCACCCCAAGCGTCGCCACCTTCTCCCGCGACGAGGACTTCGCCACCATCATGACCCCGGGTGGCTACCACGCCTTCGAGCACCGCTGGGCTACCGGCGAAGCCTTCAAGCTGCACCTGCAACTGGGCAAGGCCGATGTGCAGCAGCGCATCCACCAGCTCAACAGCCTGCTCAAGCAGCGCCTGGCCGAGCACCGCCAGATCCAGCTGGTGACCCCGCGCAGCGAACAGTTCTCCGCCGGGTTCACGTTCTTCCGCATCAAGGACCACGACGCCGATGCCGTAGCCGCCCACCTCACCACCAACAAGGTGATGTGCGACGCCGTGTACCGCGACGTCGGCCCAGTCATCCGCCTGGCGCCCAGCCTGCTCAACGACGAGCAGCAGATCGACCGGGCCATGGCCCTGATAACCCAGCAACTCTGAACAAGGCATATCCATGAGCGCTTCCCTGCATCGCCTGACCCTCGCCGCCGTGCTGGCCGCCTGCAGCCTGCCGGCCCTGGCCGCCAAACCCGCCGACACACCCGGCACGGTGTTCCGTGACTGCAAAAAAGCCTGCCCGGAAATGGTCGTGCTGCCCGCCGGCACCTTCACCATGGGCACCCCGGCCGACGAGATGGGCCGCCAGGACGACGAAGGCCCACAGCACCCGGTGACCTTCGCCAAGCCGTTCGCCATCAGCCGCTTCCAGGTCACCGCCGAGGAATGGGCGGCCTACCAGAAAGAGGCCGGCGTGGTCATTGCCGACGGCGACGAGCGCCCCGGCCGCCACTGCAGCAACAGCAAGCCCAGCTACAAACAGGGCCCGCGCCAGCCAGCGGTGTGCATGAGCTACCACGACGCCGGGCGATACGCGGCGTGGCTGTCGAAGAAGACCGGCCAGCGCTACAGCCTGGTCAGCGAAGCCCAACGCGAATATGCCGCCCGCGCTGGCAGCACCGGGATGTTCCCGTTCGAAGCGGACGCCAACTTCGAAATCAGCAAGAACGCCAACGTCTACGGCCCCAAGGACGGCTTCAGCTTCACAGCGCCAGTGGGCAGCTTCCCGCCCAACGCCTTCGGCGTGTACGACATGCACGGCAACGTCTACGAATGGGTCGCCGACTGCTACCACGACGACTACAAGGGCGCACCGGCCGATGGCAGCGCATGGCAAGAGGCGAGCTGCGAACTGGTCAGCATCCGCGGCAACGACTGGGGCGAAGCGCCGATCTTCTCGCGCTCGGGCAACCGCAACAACGCCGAGCCCGACAACCGCGGCGACTGGATCGGCGTGCGCCTCGCCAGGGAGCTCTGAGACGCCCGACGGCGGTAAATTCTCCCCTCCCCGGCTCGTTCCTATCGGTGTACTTGCGCAGGACACGGGGCGCCATTTGCAGGCGCCCCCTCTCGACCATCCAAGGAACCGCAACCATGAGCCAGACCAACTCCTCCGAACACATCCACGACCTTATCGGCGTCGGCTTCGGCCCTTCCAACCTGGCCCTGGCCATCGCCCTGGAAGAGCTCGCAGAGACCAACGGCCACGCCCTCGACGCCCTGTTCATCGACAAGCAGAGCGACTACCGCTGGCACGGCAACACCCTGGCCACCCAGAGCGAACTGCAGATCTCCTTCCTCAAGGACCTGGTCTCGCTGCGCAACCCCACCAGCCCCTACAGCTTCGTCAACTACCTGCACCAGAAGCAGCGCCTGGCCGACTTCATCAACCTGGGCACCTTCTACCCCTGCCGCCTGGAGTACAACGACTACCTGCGCTGGGCCGCCGAGCACTTCGCCACCCAGGCCGTATACGGTGAAGAAGTGCTGCGCATCGAGCCGGAACTGCAGGGCGGCAAGGTCGACCACCTGCGCCTGGTCTCCCGCGACCAGCAAGGCCGCGAATACCAGCGCCGCGCCCGCTCGGTGGTGGTCGGCAGCGGCGGCACGCCGAAGATCCCCGAGGCCTTCCGCGCCTTCAAGGACGATGCACGGGTGTTCCACCACTCCCAGTACCTGAGCGCCCTGCAACAACTGCCGTGCAACCAGGGCAAGCCGATGCGCATCGCCGTGGTCGGCTCCGGCCAGAGCGCCGCCGAAGCCTTCATCGACCTCAACGACAGCTACCCGTCGGTCAAGGTCGACATGATCCTGCGCGCCTCGGCCCTCAAGCCTGCCGACGACAGCCCGTTCGTCAACGAGATCTTCGCCCCCGAGTACACCGACCTGGTGTTCAACCAGCCCCACGCCGAGCGCGCCAAGCTGGTCAACGAGTACCACAACACCAACTATTCGGTGGTCGACGTCGACCTGATCGAGCGCATCTACGGCATCCTCTACCGCCAGAAGGTCGCCCACCAGTACCGTCACGGCGTGCTCTGCCGCCGCAACATCGAAGAGGTGGTCAGCACCGCCGACGGCATCGAACTGACCCTGCGCGACCTGGCCACCGACGTACGCCAGACCCACCGCTACGACGCGGTGATCCTCGCCACCGGCTACGAGCGCCGCTCGCACCGCGACCTGCTGGCGCCGCTGCAGCAGCACCTGAAGGACTTCGAGGTCGACCGCAACTACCGCGCCCTGGCCAGCCCCGAATTCGGCGCCAGCGTTTACCTGCAAGGCTTCTGCGAAGCCTCCCACGGCCTGAGCGACACACTGTTGTCGGTGCTCCCGGCACGCGCCCAGGAAATCGGCCAGTCGCTGTACCAGCACCTCGGCTCGCAGGCCAGCAACGCCCCCGCCGCGCTGCGCGCGACCAGCGCCTGAACACAGGAAGCTTTCGATGAGCACTACAAACCGCGGGGCCTTGCGTGAGCTGCTGGCCCTGCTCAGGCCGTTCTGGCCGGTCGTCACCCTGTCCATCGTCCTCGGCATGCTCGGTGGCCTCAGCGTCACCGCGCTGCTGGCCACCATCAACAACGGCCTGCACGCCGAAGGCGACATCAGCAACAGCCTGCTGCTCGGCTTCGCCGGCCTGTGCGTTGTGGCGCTGGTGACCACCATCCTCTCGGACATCGGCACCAACCACGTCGGGCAACACATCATTGCCCGGCTGCGCAAGGAGCTGGGTGAGAAGGTGCTGGCCGCGCCGATCGAGCAGATCGAGCGTTTTCGCAGCCACCGCCTGATCCCGGTGCTGACCCATGACGTGGACACCATCAGCGACTTCGCCTTCGCCTTCGCGCCACTGGCGATCTCGCTGACCGTCACCCTCGGCTGCCTGGGCTACCTGGCCATGCTGTCGTGGCCGATGTTCCTGCTGATGCTGGCCGCCATCGCCGTGGGCGCCACCGCCCAGTACATGGCGCAATCGGTGGGCATGCAGGGCTTCCTCGCCGCACGCGCCGCCGAAGACGACCTGCAGCGCCAGTACAACGCCGTGGCCGGCGGCGCCAAGGAACTGCGCATCCACCGCCCACGCCGCCACCGCATGTTCGTGCACGGCATCCAGGCCACCGCCGACTTCATCTGCAAGACCCAGATCCGCGCCATCAACACCTTCGTGGTGGCCAAGACCTTCGGTTCGATGCTGTTCTTCGTGGTCATCGGCGTCGCCCTGGTCATGCAGTCGTCCTGGCCCGGCCAGGACAAGGCGGTGATCAGCGGCTTCGTGCTGGTGCTGTTGTACATGAAAGGCCCGCTGGAGCACCTGATCGGCACCCTGCCGATCATCAGCCGTGCCGGTATCGCCTTCCAGCGTATCGCCGAGCTGTCCGAACAGTTCTCCTCGCCCGAGCCGCACCTGCTGCTCACCGACGCCCCTGCCGCCGCGCCCAGCGTACGCAGCCTGGAACTGGTCGACGTGAGCTACGCCTTCCCGCCAGTGGGCGACGCCGCACCGTTCCGCCTGGGGCCGGTCAACCTGCGCATCGAGCAAGGCGAGATCACCTTCATCGTCGGCGAGAACGGCTGTGGCAAGACCACCCTGATCAAGCTGCTGCTGGGCCTGTACGCACCGCAGCACGGGCACATCGCCCTCGACGACAAGGTCATCGAGGCCAGCGACCGCGACCAGTACCGCCAGCTGTTCACCACGATCTTCGCCGACTACTACCTGTTCGACGACGTGATCCAGGGCGACCAGGCCATCCCCGAGGATGCCAACCAGTACCTGGAGCGCCTGGAGATCGCCCACAAGGTCAGCATCAAGGACGGCAGCTTCACCACCACCGACCTGTCCACCGGGCAGCGCAAGCGCCTGGCGCTGGTCAATGCCTGGCTGGAGAAACGCCCAGTGCTGGTGTTCGACGAGTGGGCCGCCGACCAGGACCCGACCTTCCGGCGGATCTTCTACACCGAGCTGCTGCCGGACCTCAAGCGCATGGGCAAGACCATCATCGTGATCTCCCACGACGATCGTTACTTCGACATTGCCGACCAACTGGTGCGCATGGAGGCAGGCCGAGTCATCGCCGATCGCGCCTTGGCGTGAAATTTATTTGCGCCGATCTTTTCCGGTTTTTGCGCCCGCGCGCGTCATATGAATCGTAATAGTTCTCATTAAAAATCCCTCTAATGTACGGAAAGGGACCCATGCCCAACGCCACACAACAGCGCAGAACGCTTCGCCAACGCCGTCCACTGCTGACCTTGTCCGCAGCCCTGGTCATGGGTTACATCGCCCAGGCCAGTGCTGCGCCGGTCGATGTCGACATTCCCGCGCAATCCCTGGACAGCGCCCTGCGTGCCCTGGGCACGCAGACCAATTTGCAGATCCTGTACTCGCCAGATGCCATCGGCAATCAGCGCTCGACGCCGGTCAAGGGGCATCTGGAGCCTGGGGAGGCGCTCAAGCAACTGATCCGCGGCACCGATGTGCGCTACCAGATCGACGGCAACACCGTCACCCTGATCGGCGCCCCGACCAACGACGGCGCCATCAACCTGGACACGACTGCGGTGAATGCCATGGCGTTCACCCAGTCCACCGAGAACAGCAATTCCTACACCACCAACGTGACGGCGGTCGGCAGCAAGGTCGCCAGCTCGATCAAGGAAGTGCCGCACTCGGTTTCGGTCATCACCCGCAAGGAGATCGAAGACCGCAACCTGAACAACCTCACCGACGTGATGGGCAAGATGACCGGGGTTACCGTGCAGAAAGCCGGTATCTCCCAGGCGGCCATGGGCGGTGAGAGCAATTTTTTCTCCCGTGGCTTCGCCGTCTCCAATACCACCATTGACGGCGGCGCGCCCCTCACCACCTCGATCGCCGGCTTCGGCTCGCTCAGCCAGCTGGACATGGCGCAGTACGACCACGTCGAATTCCTGCGCGGCATCGATGGCCTGTACTCCAGCTCCGGTGACCCGGGCGGCACCATCAACCTGGTGCGCAAGCGTGCCCTGCGCGAGAACCAGCTGACCTTCGCCGCCTCCGCCGGCAGCTGGGACAACTACCGCACCGAGCTCGACGTGACCGGCCCGCTGGTCGACAACGGCAGCATCCGCGGCCGCCTGGGCGTGGCCTATCAGGACAGCAAGGCGTTCTACGACTACGGCAAGTCGGAAAACCAGCTGACCTACGGCTCCCTGGAGTTCGACCTCAGCCCCGACACCACCCTGACCGTGGGTGGCAGCTACCAGGACATGGACGGCGTGCCCGCCTTCGGTGGCCTGCCCCGCTACACCAACGGCGACGACCTGAAGCTGCCGCGCCACACCGCGCTCACCGCGAACTGGAACACCACCCGGGAGAAGACCACCCAGCTGTACAGCAAGCTGGAGCACAACTTCAACCCGGACTGGACGCTGGTCACCGATGTCAGCCTGGTCGATATCAACCGCAACTCCAAGGGCCTCTACTCGTTCGGTGGCGTGGACCAGGAAACCGGCCTCGGCCCGACCTGGAACACCTTCCCCAACACTGGCGGCAGTGTGCGCAAGACCTTCAACACCTACCTCAAAGGCGGTTTCGAAGCGTTCGACCTGCATCACGACGTGCTGCTCGGCGTCGACTACACCCACAGCGTAGGCTCGGTCACCCAGCGCATTGGCCTGGCGAACGGCCTGCCGGCCGACTGGACCGGCCAGACGCCGCCGCAGCGCCCTGACAGTTTCCTCAACAAGCGCCAGGACGTGCCTGAGATCCGTCGCTCCGCCTATGGCATGACCCGCCTGGCCCTCACCGAGGACCTGAAGTTCATCATCGGTGGCCGCGTCGCCAACTACAGCTCGCAGAACCGCCAGAAGTTCTACCAGACCGCCACCGAGAGCAATGGCGAGACCTCCCGCGAGACCGGCGTGTTCACCCCGTATGCGGGCATCACCTACGACCTCAGCGACGAGTGGACCGCCTACACCAGCTACGCCGAGACCTTCACCCCGCAGAGCTTCGCCACCGACGTCGATGGCAAGCAACTGGAGCCGACCACCTCGAAGAACTACGAGCTGGGCCTCAAGGGCCAGCTGTACGACGGTCGGATGAACACCAGCCTGGCGATCTACCGGATCGAGCAGAAGAACGCCGCCGCCTATGATGCCGATGCATCGCCAATCCCTGGCGCTGCGATCGACACCTGCTGCTACTTCAGCCGGGGCCAGGTGACCAGCGAAGGCTTCGACGCCGAAATCAGTGGCGAGGTGGCACGCGGTCTGCAGCTGATGGCCGGCTACACCTACAACCACTCCACCGAGGAGGGCGCAGGCGAAGCACGCGACTCCTATGTCGGCATCACCCCCAAGCACCTGCTCAAGGTGTGGGGCACCTACCAGCTGCCGGGTGAGCTGCAGGACTGGAAGGTCGGCATGGGCGCCACCTCGCAGAGCGGCACGTCGAAGAACGGCTTCGTCAATGGTGAGGCCTACAAGTTCGACGAGTCCGGCTACACCATCTGGAGTGCCGCGCTCGACTACAAGATCGACGAGCACTGGTCGGCAACGATCAACGCCAACAACATCTTCGACAAGAAGTACTACGCCACCATCGGTACCACCGACTACAACAACTTCTACGGCGATCCACGCAACTTCATGCTGACCATTCGCAGCAAGTTCTGATACGCGGGTGAACAAGAAAGGCGGGGGAGCTTGCGGCTCTCCCGCCTTTTTTTATGGTTTTCGATTGGGCAGGTGCAGGGCGATAGATATGCAGCGCTCTCAAGATCGAGCGCCGCCCGCGCGGCGCATCGCTGGCAAGCCAGCTCCCACATTTGTTTCGGGCCAATTACTCCTGTTGTTTCATCGCTGTACGCCTTGTTGGGCCGACTCGATTTCGAAGTGGGCGCTGAAGGCCCTGCGCCTGACTTCAGACATGCACCAAGGCGTGCAGCGGTACCTTCACAGGAGTGACTGGCCCGAAACAAATGTGGGAGCTGGCTTGCCAGCGATGCGCCGCGCGGGCGGCGCTCGATCTCACAGGCGCTACAAAAACACCGCCAGGCACCTGACGGCCCTCACGCTCACCCCACCTGACGCAGCATCCAGGCATTGACCTCCTGGTAAATCTGCCCCACCCGATCAACCATCCCCGACATGCGCAGGAAGTCGTGGGTCAGCCCCTCCTCCAGGCTGTACGCAAGCTCGGTACCGGCCCCGCGCAACAACTCGGCATAGGCCACTCCCTCGTCACGCAACGGGTCATACCCGGCCACCGCCAGCCAGGTCGGCACCTGGGCCGCCAGCGCCTCGATGCGCAATGGCGACACGCGCCAGTCCAGGCGCTGCTCCGGCGCCACGCAGTACTGCGCGTAGAACCATTCCAGGGTGGCGCTCTCCAGCAGGTACCCTTGCGCGTAACGGCTGTGGGACGGCCGCTGGCACGCGGCATCGGCCACCGGATAGAACAACGCCTGCGCCCGCGGGCGCAAGGCGATGTCAGCCGGCTGGCGCTGGGCGATCAGCGCCATCACCGTGGCCAGGGTGGCGCCGACGCTATCGCCGGCGAACACCGCCCGCCCGGCATCCGCGCCCCACTGCCCGGCGTGCTCGGCCAGCCAGTTGGCGCTGTCCAGGCAATCGTGCAGGGCCGTGGGGAAGACATGCTCCGGCGCCCGCCGATAGTCACACGCCAACACCACGAAATCGCCGCTGTTGGCCAGCCGACGGCACACCGAGTCATGGGAATCGAGGCTGCCGACCACATAACCGCCGCCGTGCAGGTAAAGGATGACGGGGCGCAGCGCGCCACCGTCGTATTCGCTGCGGTACAGCCGCGCATCCAGGCCGTGGCCGTCGCGGGCGGTGATGCGCAGCGGCACCACCTGCAGTTGCCCCGGCGGGCTCAGGTCGAGCACCGCCGAAGCCTGCTCGAAGTCCTCCCGCGCCCGCTCGACACCCAGCTCGTGCATCGGGCGGGTCTTGCCACTCAGTCGGCCAAACTCGGCCAGTTCCAGAAAATCCGCCAGATCAGGGTGCAACGCCATGGGTAAGCCCTTGTTCATGTTCATTCTCGTCACGCCCGGGCCAGCACCAGCCGCCGCAGTTCGGCGACCAGGCTGTCCAGGCACGTTTGGCTGCCAAGCATCTGGAAGTGCGATGCCGCGACCTGGCCATCCACTTCGCGCGCGCCAATGGCCCGCACGAAGTCGCCACGCACCTCGGCGCTCTGCCCGGCGGCCCACCAGCACAGGCCCTGGGCCCGGGTCGCCGGCAGACTGTCCAGTTGCTGCGACAAGCCCTTAAGACGCATGGCGACACGGAAGGTGTGAGCCAGCTCGTCGGCGGCGAAGCCCGCGTAGGCCGAACCGTTCAGCCCCTTGCCCTGCAGCGCGGCGATCACCGCCTGCAACGGCGCCAGTTGCTCGACATCCTCCAGCACCGGCAGGCGCAAGTCATCCCGCGGCGTACCGAAGACCACCTCGAGGAAGGCCCGCAGGTCGGCGTCCAGGCTGTCGTCGGCGCCGGCATCGGCCCCCGGCACGAAGCTGTCGACCAGGCCCAGGAAGGCCACGGTCTGCCCCTGGCGCTCCAGCTCCTCGGCCACCAGCAGCGCCAGCGGCGCCCCCAGCGACCAGCCCAGCAGGTGGTACGGGCCGTCGGCCTGTTTCTGCCGGATGTACTGGCTGTAGTCGATGGCCATGGCCTGCAGCGAGGTGTCCTGCCAGTCGCGGTCCAGCAGCATGCGGCATTGCATGCCATAGACCCGGCGTTCGCCGTCCAGGCGCCGCGCCAGCGGCTCGTAGTCGAACACCGTGCCGAAGCCTGCGTGCAGGCAGAACAGCGGCGCGGCCGCAGCCACCTCACTGTTGAGTGCCAGCAGCGGGTCGAGCTCGGCGTCGGCAACTTCGCTGTAGCCGGACAGCTCGGCGATGGTCGGCCGGGTCATCATGTCGCGCAGTTTCAGCTCGATGCCAAGGTCGGCGCTGCGCACCTTGCCCAGCACTTTCAGAGTGGTCAGCGAGTCGCCGCCGATTTCGAAGAAGTTGTCGGTGACCCCTACCCGCTCCAGCTGCAGCACCTCCTGCCAGATCTGCGCCAGCGCCTGCTCCAGGGCATTGCGCGGGGCGACGTGGCTGGCCGAGGTGAAGTCTGGGTCAGGCAGCGCCTTGCGGTCGACCTTGCCGTTGGGGTTCAACGGCAGCTGGTCGAGCACCACGATCTGCAGCGGCACCATGTAGTCCGGCAGCTCCTGCCCCAGCACGCCGCGCAGGCGCTCGCCAAGGCCGGCGTCGGCGCTGGCGGCGACGTAGCCGATCAGCTGCTTGCCGGCCTGGCTGTCACGCGCCACCACCACCGCGTCGCGTACCTCGACGGCACGGCGCAGGCGCGATTCGATCTCGCCCAGCTCGATGCGGAAGCCACGCACCTTGACCTGATGGTCCAGGCGGCCCAGGTAATCCACCACGCCATCGGCGCGGCGCCGCACCAGGTCACCACTGCGGTACAGGCGCCCGCCCTGGCCGAACGGGTCGGCGACGAAGCGTTCGGCGCTGAGCCCCGGGCGGCGGTGGTAACCGCGCGCCAGGCAAGCGCCACCGATGTACAACTCGCCGGCCACGCCATCGGGCACCGGGTTGAGCTGGTTGTCCAGCACATACAGGGTGCGCGCACCAACGCGACGACCGATCGGCGCATACACCGCCTCGCACTGCTGGCTGGCGTCGGCCTTCCACAGCAACGGCGTGACCACGGTTTCGGTCGGGCCGTAGCCGTTGGTCAGGGTGCGCGGCTTGAGGGTGCGCTTGACCAGCTCGAAGTTGGCCTCGGCCACCGCGTCGCCGCCAAAGCAGTACACCCGGACCGGCGGCGCCTCGCGGCCTTCGCAGTACTCGGCGAGCTGCTGCAGATAGGCCGGCGGGAAGCAGGCCACGTCGATACGCTGCTGGTGCAAGGCCTGCCAGGTTTCCTCCGGCGTCCACAGCCGGTTGTCACGCAGCACCAGGCAGCCGCCATGGGACAGGGTGGTCAACCAGCGCTCCTGGGCACCGTCGAAGGCGAACGACATGAACAGCAGTTCACGGGTGTGCGCGTCCATCTGATACAGGCCACCGATTGCCTGGCAATGCAGGGCGATCGCGCCCTGGGCCACGGCCACGCCCTTGGGCAGGCCGGTGGAGCCGGAGGTGTAGATCAGGTAGGCCAGGTGCTCGGCCAGCGCGCGCGGCGCCGGCGCGGTGTCGGGCTGGCCGCTCAGGTCGAGGGTGTCCAGCTCGATCAACGGCGCGCTGGCGGCCATGCGTTCGCTCAGTCCCGACTGGGTGATCAGCACGGTCATCTGCGAATCGTCGACGATCCACTCCAGGCGTTCACGCGGGTAGTCGATGTCCAGCGGCACGTAGGCGGCGCCGGTCTTCATCACCGCGTAGAACGCGACGATCACCTCAACGCTGCGCTCCAGGGCAATACCCACCAGGCTTTCCGGGCCGATGCCCAGGCCGCACAGGTGCTGCGCCAGGCGGTTGGCGCGGCTTTCCAACTGGGCATAGGTGAGGCGTTCGGCGCCACACACCACCGCCTCGGCGTCCGGCCGTGCCAGGCCGTGGGCGACGATGCGCTGCACCAGCGGCGTCGCCGCGGCTTCGCCGGCCGGCAACAGGTTCTCGGCCCAGAGCATCTGCTGCTGGGCGGCGTCGAGCATGCCCAGGCTGCCCAGGCTGCTGTCCGGCGCATCCAGCATGCCCTGCAGCAAGCTCTCGAAGCTGCCCAGGACCTTGGCGCAGGCCTGCTCGCTGAAGCGGTCGGTGCGGTACAGGAACTCGATGCGCAGGGTCTGGCCGAGCATTACCGCCAGGTCCATCGCATAGTTGGTGACATCGCGGCCCGCCACCTCGCCGAACTGCAACTCATCGCTGCCGGCTTCCTTGAGGCGTTCGTCCACCGGGTAGTTTTCGAACACCACGATGCTGTCGAACAGGCTCTGCCCGCCCTGCCCCGACCAGCGCTGGATATCGGCCAGTGCGCTGTGCTCATGCTCGCGCACTTCCAGGTTGTAGCCCTGCAGCTCGCCCAGCCAGCTGGCCAGGGTTTGCTGCGGCTGCGGTGCCTGCACGATCGGCAAGGTGTTGATGAACAACCCGAGCATTTCGTCGGCACCCGCCAGGCTAGCCGGGCGACCCGCCACGGTGGCGCCGAAGCACACCGTGTCCTGCCCGGTGTAGCGCTGCAACAGCAGCACCCAGGCGGCCTGGATCAGCGTGTTGGGCGTTACCCGCAGGCGCTGGGCCTGTTCGCGCAGCTGCGCCGTGCGGCTGGCCGACCAGTCCAGGTACAGCGCCTGGTGGCCTGGCTGCGGCGCCTGAGGCGCCGGCAGGCTGCTGGCCAGCGCGGTGCTGCCCTCGAGCGTGCGCAGCTTGTCCTGCCAGAACGCCTGCTGGGCCGGCAGCGACTGCTGTTGCAGCCACTCGATATAGTCGCGGTAGCGCCCACGCTTGCCCGGCAGCGCCTGGCCGGCATAGGCCTGGAACACCTCGCCAAGCAGCCGCGAGTTGCTCCAGCCGTCCATCAGGATGTGGTGGCTGGTCCAGATCAGCTGGTGCCGCTGATCGTCCAGACGGACCATGGTCAGGCGCGTCAAGGGTGCGCGCAGCAGGTCGAAGCCCTGCTCGCACTCGGCGCTGGCCAGGGCACGCAGGTCGGCTTCGCTGACCTGCCGCTCACGCCAGTCCAGCACCTGGGCCGGCAACGCGGCCTGGCGCAGCACCACCTGCAGCGGCTCGCGCAGCGTGCTGGCAGTCCAGAAACCGGTGCGCAGGATCTCGTGGCGAGCGATCACGCTGTTCCAGGCGGCAATGAAGCGCATGGCATCGAGCCCACGCACCTCGACACTGCTCTGGTTGATATACAGCGCGGCGCCATCGGCCTCCAGGGAGTGGAACAGCATGCCCATCTGGGTCGGCGACAGCGGGTAGATATCCTCCACCTGCGCCAGTGGCAGCGGCAGGCTGTCGAGGGTCGCCTGGTCGAGCTGGCACAGCGGGAAGTCCGACGGCGTGGCACTGGCCTCGGCCAGGCCGCGGCAGTGATCGGCCAACAGCACCAGCTCGGCGCTGTAGGCATCGGCCAGGGCCTGGATCTCGCCCTCGTCGAAGCATTCGCCACTGAAGGTCCAATTGACGCTCAGCTCACCGCCGTACACCTGGCCGTTGAGGGTCAGCCAGTTGGCCAACGGTGCATCGAGGTCCTGTTCCTGGCCGGCGCTTTCGTCAGCCGGGCTGAACAACGCCTCGCCTTCGTCGAAGCTGGCGTCGAACTGGCCCAGGTAGTTGAAGGTGATGCGTGGCTGCGCCAGCCCCGCCAGGCTGGCCCGCGCCGCGTCGTCACCGAGGTAGCGCAGGGCGCCGTAGCCGATGCCCTTGGCCGGGATCGCCCGCAGTTGCTCCTTGATGCCACGGATCGACTCGCGCAGGCCCTCGGCCGGGGTCAGGCGCACCGGGTACAGGCTGGTGAACCAGCCGACGCTGCGGCTCAGGTCGAGGCTGTCGTCCAGCGCCTCGCGGCCATGGCCCTCGAGCTGGATCAAGGTGTCCGCGTGCTGGCTCCAGCGGCAGACCACACGGGCCAGCGCCGTCAGCAGCAGGTCGTTGACCTGGGTGCGGTAGGCCGCCGGGGCGTCCTGCAGCAGGCGGCGGGTGGCCTCCTGGTCCAGGCGCGCATTGACGGTCACGGCGTGACGGTTCTGCTGGCCGCCCTGCGGGTTGCGGGCC
>NZ_JBOBDM010000066.1:0-31184 GCF_050586605.1 Pseudomonas sp. ES1
ACGTAGAGCTTTGTGATACTGACTGCTACGTAAAAAGGGCAGCCGAAGCTGCCCTTTTCCTACCCCACAATCCGCTTATTCAGCCAGCTTGAAGGTGATGAAGCTTGCGCGTCCCTGACGCAGCACGCGCATCGACACCGAACGGTTCTTCGGCAGGTCTTTGGCAATTTCGGTGAATTCCTTGGCCGAACCGATGGCCTGGTTGTTCAGGTGGCTGATGACATCGCCCGGACGCAGGCCGATCAATGCTGCCGGGCCGTCCTGGACCTCCTTGATCACCACGCCGCCCTTGAGCTCCAGGGATTTTTTCTGCTCGGCGGTCAGGTCGGTCACGGACACACCCAGACGGTTGCTGCTGCGCTCGACGCTGCCCTGGGCACCGGTGCCGATGTCAGCTTCTTCATCCGGCAGGGCGCCGACGGTGACATCGAGGTTCTGGCGCTTGCCATTGCGGATGATCTCAAGCTTGGCCTTGGCGCCATCCTTGAGGCTGCCAACCAGGTGCGGCAGGTCGGCCGACATGACGATCGGCTGGCCATTCATGCTCAGGATCACGTCGCCCACCTGCAGGCCGCCCTTGGCCGCCGGGCCGTCTTCCAGCACCTGGGCTACCAGGGCGCCAGCCGGCTTGTCGAGGCCGAAGGATTCAGCCAGGTCCTTGTTGACCTCCTGGATCACCACGCCCAGCCAGCCGCGGCTGACCTTGCCGTCTTTCTTCAGCTGGTTGGAAACGTCGATCGCCACGTCGATCGGGATGGCGAAGGACAGGCCCATGAACCCGCCGGAACGGGTGAAGATCTGCGAGTTGATACCGACCACCTCGCCATTCATGTTGAACAGCGGGCCGCCGGAGTTGCCCGGGTTGATCGCCACGTCGGTCTGGATGAACGGCACATAGGTGTCGTTGGGCAGGGTACGGCCCTTGGCACTGACGATGCCTTTGGTCACCGAATGGTCGAAGCCGAACGGCGAACCGATGGCCAGCACCCACTCACCCACCTTGAGCTTTTCCGAATCGCCCAGTTTGACGGTCGGCAGGTTCTTGCCTTCGACCTTGAGCAGGGCCACGTCGGTGCGTGGGTCGGTGCCGACCAGCTTGGCTTGCAGCTCGCTGCGGTCGGAGAGGCGAACGATGATTTCGTCGGCGTCGGCGACCACATGGTTGTTGGTCAGCACATAGCCATCGCTGGAAATGATGAAGCCCGAGCCCAGCGACTGCGCTTCGCGCTGGCGATCACCCCGAGGCGAGCGCGGCTGCTGTGGCATGTTGCGCTCGAAGAACTCGCGGAACATCGGCGGCAGGCCTTCGAGGTCGGGCATCTGCCCGGCGGCGATACGGCGGTCCGGCAGTTTCTGCTTGGTACTGATGTTGACCACCGCCGGCGAGGCCTGCTCGACCAGGGTCGTGAAGTCGGGCAGGGCTTCCTGGGCTTGGGCGGTGAGCACCTGGCCGAGCATCAGCACAGCGGCGAACATCGATAGGTAGGGTTTCAAGCGTGGTATTGACATACGGCTCCCGTTACAACGAGCGTAGTTAGCAGTTAGGCCCAGCAGACGCAGAAAAGGCCAGACTCCCAGAAGAGCCTGACCTATAGAAAATTTATGGCTGGATTGCAAATGACAATGGGTTAATTTCCTGTCAGCACTGTGTAACAGAAGCTTTCACAAAGCGCCGTTACTGACGCGCCTGAGCATCCTGGGCCCGCATCGACAACGCCACGCGCTCGGCGGTACCCAGTGGAATCTCACCGACCACGGTGACCATCACTTTGCCCTTGGGCGTGTTGAGATGGCGCGAGACCGCGACGGTCGGGCCGAGCTGAGTGCGGGTATCGGTGCCTGAGTTGTCGCTGATCGGTTCAAGGAACACCGAGAAGCGCGTCAGGCCATCGTCATACATCAGGCTGCTGATGGTACTTTTGCGGTCCGGGTCACGGCGCACACTGCTGTTGATCAGCTCGAAGCCTGGTGGCAGCCAGTCCGAGCGCCAGCCAGCAACGGCCTGCGAAGTACTCGCGACCACCCGCTCGATCGGCTTGCAAGCGGCACTGGCACTGAGGTCGGCGTCACTCGGCAGGTCTTCGGTGTCCAGGCGGGTCATCTGGAAGCGTTCGAGCAACTGCCCCTTTTCGTTGAGCATCAACGAGCGCAGCGGCAAGCCGGTTTGGCGGTCCAGGTGGAGTTCGAAGGCGTAGCGATGCTGATCACGCGGGGTGAGGGTCACAATCACCGCGTCGCGCCCGGCGACGCGTGACTTGCCTGCCACGCTCAGGTCGTACCAGCTCATCAGTTTCAAAGGGTCGAGCATGCGCGGGGCGGCGTCGGGCGGTGCGGTCACACCGCTGACCAAGGCGCCGCTGACGCATTGCACCTTGCCATCGACACGCACGATTTCCTGGGCAGCGCCATCGAGCTGGAGTAACCGCTCGCTGACCTTGCCGTCCTGGACGCGATGCCAGATATCGTGTGTGGAGAAGCTGCCGTTGCGCTCGTAGACGAACGACCCCTGGTAACTCTGCCTTTGTTCAGCCTGTGCCAGCTTGTTCAGCCACTCGCTCGCCTCGGGCGTGGAGTTGGCCGCGTAGGCCTGCACCGTCAGGCTGCTGCCAAGCAGCAGCGACAGGAGAGGTAGCGCGCGCATGATCCTCCTTACTAGCGGTTTTCCAGGCTGGCAGCGCGTGCGTAAGGCAGAGCGGTCTCGGTGCCTTTGAGCGCGGATTCCTGGGCATGCTGGCGCAGATAACCTGGCAGACGCTGATCCCAGCCAGCCTGGTTCTGCAGCACACCGTTGGCCATCGGCCCGGTCGGTTGTTCGCTGCTCTCACTATAGCCTGCCAAAACGGCGGGGCCTTGTGCCTGTGGCATGCTCAGCCCCTGCTGGGCAGGCTGCTGGGACGCAAGTTCGGCACCCGTGATCTCGTCCTGGTTGTAGAAACGCACGCCAGCCAGCACGGCAACGGTCACCGAGGCAGCCACGGCCAGGCGGCCAATGCTGCGCCACGGGCCTTGTTTGACCTTGGCAGGCACCGCCTCGTCGGCCAATGCTGCGGAGACCGCCGAGGCGATATCCAGCTTGGGCAACAGCAATTCCTTGTGCATCGCTGCGCGAGCGACCTGGTAGCGCGACCAGGTGGCACGGGTTTCGGAATCGTCGACGGCATTGAGCACTCGACGCAGTTCCAGTTCGTCCGCTTCGTTATCCATTACCGCGGACAGCGATTCCTGCAAAGCTTCACGACTCATGGCGGTTCCTCTCTTGGCTGTCGCCGCTGTCTCAGGTTTCCTGCAACAGCGGTTGCAGGGCTTTGTCTATGGCCTCCCGAGCGCGGAAAATCCGGGAGCGCACGGTACCCACCGGACATTGCATGACACTGGCAATGTCCTCGTAACTCAGGCCATCGAACTCGCGCAGCGTCAACGCCGTGCGCAGGTCTTCCGGCAGTTGCTGGATGGTGCGATGGACAGTGCCTTCGATTTCATCCCGCAACAAAGCGCGTTCTGGGGACTCGAGATCCTTGAGACCATGATCGCCGTCGTAAAACTCCGCATCCTCGGAGCTCACATCGCTGTCTGGCGGCCGTCTTCCACGGGACACCAGATAGTTTTTCGCCGTGTTGATGGCGATGCGGTAAAGCCACGTATAAAACGCGCTGTCACCGCGGAAATTCCCCAGCGCCCGGTATGCCTTGATGAAGGCTTCCTGCGCCACGTCCTGCGCTTCATGGGTGTCGTGTACGAAACGCACGATCAACCCGAGAATCTTGTGCTGATACTTCAGCACCAACAGATCGAACGCTCGCCTGTCGCCGCGCTGCACGCGCTCGACAAGCTGCTGATCCTCTTCCTGGGTTAGCATGAACACTCCTCAGTGAACTCGAAGGAGCGTTGCGACAAGCATCGTTCAGGCTTGCAACCATAGACTCGGGCTTTACGCAAAAGTTCTCCCCTCCAAGCAAGTTTCCTGCGGCCCTTGGTCGGCTCGCACGAAAGACGCAGCGCGGTCACGGCCGGCTGCGTCGATAATCAGGTTTCAGTACGCAGGTCTGAGCCCAAGCAAAGGGCCGCCGCCCTGCGTCGCCGCGGCAAAATGTGGCGTGCGTACAGCCTTCTTAGGATTTCCTGGGGTAGAGGAAAGTTCCCAAAAAGATCGTCTTTGCCCCGCAAGCGCCATTGGAAATCAGGCCCCCGGGGCTGCTATAAAGGCATCCCGGCCCGGTTTCACGATAGTTTCACAATGCCATCTGCGCTTGACTATTGTGCCGTGCCCCCTTCGAAGATTACTAGTGTCCCGACATGAGCCAACAATTCCAACATGATGTCCTGGTGATCGGCAGTGGTGCGGCTGGTCTGAGCCTGGCACTGAACCTCCCCGGCCACCTGCGCATCGCCGTACTCAGCAAAGGCGACCTGGCCAACGGCTCTACCTTCTGGGCCCAGGGCGGCGTGGCCGCAGTGCTCGACAACACCGATACCGTGCAGTCGCACGTCGAGGACACCCTCAATGCCGGCGGCGGCCTGTGCCACGAAGACGCGGTGCGGTTCACCGTCGAACACAGCCGCGAAGCAATCGAATGGCTGATCGAGCAAGGCGTGCCGTTCACCCGTGACGAGCACTACAGCGTCGACGACGGTGGTTTCGAGTTTCACCTCACCCGCGAGGGCGGCCACAGCCACCGGCGCATCATCCATGCCGCCGACGCCACCGGTGCGGCGATCTTCAAAACCTTGCTCGACCAGGCCCGCCAGCGGCCGAACATCGAGCTTCTGGAGCAGCGCGTCGCGGTCGACCTGATTACCGAGCGCCGCCTGGGCCTCGCCGGCGACCGTTGCCTGGGCGCCTATGTACTGGACCGCAACACCGGCGAGGTCGACACCTTCGGCGCCCGCTTCACCGTGCTGGCCACGGGCGGCGCGGCCAAGGTGTACCTGTACACCAGCAACCCCGACGGCGCCTGTGGCGACGGTATCGCCATGGCCTGGCGGGCTGGTTGCCGGGTGGCGAACCTGGAGTTCAACCAGTTCCACCCCACTTGCCTGTATCACCCGCAAGCCAAGAGCTTCCTGGTGACCGAAGCCCTGCGCGGCGAGGGCGCCCTGCTGCGCCTGCCCAATGGCGAGCGCTTCATGCCCCGCTTCGACCCACGCGAAGAGCTGGCACCACGGGACATCGTCGCCCGCGCCATCGACCATGAGATGAAGCGCCTGGGCGTGGATTGCGTGTACCTGGACATCAGCCACAAGCCGGCCGAGTTCATCAAGAGCCACTTCCCCACCGTCTACGAGCGCTGCCTCACCTTCGGCATCGACATCACCCGCCAGCCGATCCCGGTGGTGCCAGCGGCCCACTACACCTGCGGCGGGGTCATGGTCGATGATCGCGGCCACACCGACGTACCCGGCCTTTACGCCATCGGCGAAACCAGCTTCACCGGCCTGCACGGCGCCAACCGCATGGCCAGCAACTCGCTGCTCGAATGTTTCGTCTACGGCCGCGCCGCCGCCGCCGACATCGAGGCGCACCTCGACCAGGTGAGCATGCCCCGCGCCCTGCCCTGCTGGGACGCAAGCCAGGTCACCGACTCTGACGAGGACGTGATCATCGCGCACAACTGGGACGAACTGCGGCGCTTCATGTGGGACTATGTCGGCATCGTGCGCACCAGCAAGCGCCTGCAGCGTGCCGAGCACCGCGTGCGCATGCTGCTGGACGAAATCGACGAGTTCTACAGCAACTACAAGGTCAGCCGCGACCTGATCGAGCTGCGCAACCTGGCCCAGGTCGCCGAGCTGATGATCCGTTCGGCGATGCAGCGCAAAGAGAGCCGCGGCCTGCACTACACCCTCGACTACCCGGGCATGCTGCCCGAGGCCCACGACACTATCCTGCAGCCGCCCACCTTCGCCGGCTGAACTTCAGCCGCACGCGCAGGCGCCGATGCGCCTCAGGGGCCAGTGCATCGCTCACGACGCACTGGCTCTCACTGAGCCAGCGGCCCTTGCGCACGAAGCGCAACACCACCAAACCTGGCTGGGCAATGCTGTCGCGGCACAACCGCACCGCCTGCCAGCCACGGGCACGGCTGTACAAACGCCAGCCACGCGGGTCGCGGCGCAAGCCGGTGATCGCCTCGGGGTGCGTGAGCAGGATACGGCGGGGAATGGTCCAGCAGGCATGCGCCAGGCAGGCGAAGCACACCAGGCCGCGCAGCCAGAACGGCAGTGCGATGACGGCCAGGGTGATGATCGCCAGCGCCTGGCTGGCGAGGTAGGCCGTCAGCAGCAGGCGTGAGCCCTGCCAACGGCACTCGAAACGGTCACTTGGGCTGGACACGGTCCAGGATGATGCGGACCATGCGCTGCAGCTCCGGGTCTTCGGACTCGTTGCGCTCCATGAACCAGCCGAACATGTCCTGGTCTTCGCAGCTCAGCAGGCGCACGTAGAGTTCACGGTCGGCTTCGCTCAGGCTGGGGTAGACCTCCTGGGTGAAAGGTACCAGCAGCACGTCCAGTTCCAGCATGCCACGGCGGCTGTGCCAGAAAAGCCGGTTGAGTTCAGTTTGTTCGACCATGGGGCCCTCCTCGAATGGTCGGGCAGTATACCGTGCGGCGCACGAAGCGACACCGGGCGTTGGTCTAGTCACCTACCTATTTTGTTACTGGCGTTCTATGATGGCCGCCAGTCTCTAGCTACCGCGATGACCCATGGCCGATTCCGCTTTTTTCTGTACGCTCGCCCACGAGGGCATCCTCGCCGTGCGCGGGTCCGATGCCGGCAAGTTCCTGCAAGGCCAACTGACCTGCAACCTCAACTACCTCAGCGATGAACACGCCGGCCTCGGCGCTCGCTGCATGGTCAAGGGCCGGATGCAGTCGAGCTTCCGCATCCTCCCGCAAGGTAATGGCTACCTGCTGGCGATGGCCAGCGAACTGCTCGACGCGCAATTGGCCGACCTGAAAAAGTACGCCGTGTTCTCCAAGGCTACCCTGAGCGACGAAAGCGCTGCCTGGGTACGTTTTGGCCTGCAACACGGCGAAGCTGCCCTGCAGGCCCTGGGCATGAACGTGCCGGAAGCCGCTGGTGCGACCGTGCGTCACGACAACCTGATCGCCCTGCGTGTCTCGGCTGGCCGGGTGGAATTGTGGGCGCCCGCCGAACAGGCCACGGCAGTACGCGAAACCCTCGCCGCCAGCCTGCCCGAAGGCACGCTGAACGACTGGCTGTTGGGCCAGATCCGCGCCGGCATCGGCCAGGTCATGGGCCCGACCCGCGAACTGTTCATCCCACAGATGATCAACCTGCAGGCAGTCGATGGCGTGAGCTTCAAGAAAGGCTGCTACACCGGCCAGGAAATCGTCGCGCGCATGCAGTACCTGGGCAAGCTCAAGCGCCGCCAGTACCGCCTCGCGCTCGACCAGGCCGACGTGCCGGCGCCAGGCGCCGAGATCTTCTCGCCCACCCACGGCTCGTCGGTCGGTGAAGTGGTGATCGCCGCCAGCGCGGGCGACGGTGTCGAGCTGCTGGCCGTGCTCAGCGCCGACGCAGTGGCCGACGACAACCTGCACCTGGGCAGCCTCGAAGGCCCACGCCTGGCGCTGCTCGACCTGCCTTACGAACTGGACCGCGACCGGGAAATCCAACGCTGACCAGCCCGCCCCGCCCACGGGGCGGGGCCGCACCACCTTTGCCGTAGAGAAGTCCATGAACAAGCTGGCCGAGATGGTCCAAGCGCAATTGCTCACAGCCATCGACAACGACGACCTGGTCCTGCCGACGCTTCCGGAGGTTGCCCTGAGCATCCGCGAAGCCGCCGAGGACAGCGAAATCAGCGTATCGGCCCTGAGCAAGGTGATCGGCCGCGACGCCGCCCTGTCGGCGCGCCTGATCAAGGTGGTCAACAGCCCCCTGCTGCGCGCCGCGGTTGAAGTCACCGACCTGCACACCGCCATCACCCGCCTGGGCATCAACTACAGCTGCAACCTGGCCATTGGCCTGGTGATCGAGCAGATCTTCCATGCCCGCGCCCCGGCGGTCGAACAAAAACTCCGCGATATCTGGGCCAACAGCCTTGAAGTCGCAGGCATCAGCTATGAACTGTGCCGCCGTTACACCCAGCTCAAACCCGACCAGGCCGCGCTTGGCGGCCTGGTTCACCAGATCGGCGCACTGCCGGTGCTGATCTATGCCCAGGAGCACAACGAACTGCTATCGGACCCGGTGTGCCTGCATTACGTGATCGAACAGATCCAGCCAGCGTTGGGCGACAAGATCCTCAGTGCCTGGGAATTCCCTGAGCAGCTGGTCAAGCTGCCAGGCCAGGTCCAGGACCTGGACCGGCGCACCGACCAGGTCGACTACATCGATGTGGTGCAGGTCGCCCGCTGCATCAGCCAGCGCGGGCGCAGTCGGCCGCTGGCGGCGCTGCCCGCCTACCGGCACCTGGGGCTGCCCTACGGGACCGAGCTGAATGTCGATGAGCTGCTGGAAGCGCGGAACATGTTGCGCTGATCCCGTATCGCCTGGGCTGGCCTCTTCGCGGGTAAATCGCATCGGCGCACCGCCGCTCCCAGAGGAACTGCATCTCCCTGTGGGAGCGGGTTCACCCGCGAAGAGGCCCTCATAAGCAACCCATCAATCGGCGATAAAACTCACCCGCACCTTCAACCCGCCCCGCTCGCCATCATGCAGGCTGATCTGCGCCAGGTGCGCCCTGCAGATTTCGCCGACGATGGCCAAACCCAGCCCGCTGCCCTGCGCGCTGCGCCGGTAGAAGCGCTCGAACACTCGCTCACGCTCCTCCTCGGGAATCCCCGGCCCATCGTCCTCGACCTCCAGCACCGCCGGTGCCAACACCCGCAGAATCACATCGCCACCCACCGGTGTATGGGCCAAGGCGTTATCCACCAGGTTGCTGAGCAACTCGTTGAGCAAGGTCGGCTCGCCCTTGAGCCATACCGGCGCTTCGGCTTCCAGCGCCAGCGACACGCCGCGGGCATGGGCCAGGGGGGCCATGGCCATGCCCAGATCACGGGCCAACTGGCTCAGATCCAGGCGCTGGGCGCCGCCTTCGGCGATGGCCCGTGCGCCGTTTTCCACCCGTGCCAGCGACAGCAATTGGTTGGCCAGATGAGTCAGGCGGTCAGTGCCTTGGGCGGCGGCGTCCAGGGTCTGGCGCCACTCCTCGGGATCCTTCGAGCGCAGGCCCAGTTCGACCCTTGCCTTGAGCGCCGCCAGCGGGGTGCGCAGCTCATGGGCGGCATCGGCGATGAACTGCGCCTGGCGCTCGAACTGCCCACGCAAGCGCTCGGTGAAGTGGTTGAGGGCACGCACCAGCGGCCCGAGTTCGCGCTGCACCTGCACCACCGGCAAGGCCCGCAGGTCGTCCGGCTGGCGCTCTTCCACCGCGCCCCGCAGGCGCTCCAGCGGGCGCAGCGCGGCGCTGACCGCGAACCACACCAGCACCAGCGCACCCAGCGCCAGCATGCCCAGGCGCAGCAGGGTGTCGGCCATCAGGCCACGGGCCATGCGCACCCGCGCCTCTTCGGTTTCGGCCACGCGAATCTCGGCCATGCCGTTCATGTTCGGTTCGCTGACCGCCTTGAGCAGGCTGACCACCCGCACATCCTGGCCCTGGTAAGTGGCGTCGTAGAAACGGGCGAGCGCCGGGTAATCATCTGTGCGCGGCGTACCCGGTGGGGGCGCTGGCAGGTTTTCATAACCCGAGATCAGCTTCTGGTGGATGTCCAGCACCTGGTAGTAGATGCGCCCGGCGCTGTCGTAGGCGAAGGTATCAAGGGCCACATAGGGCACATCGGCGCTGAGCGTGCCGTCGCGTTGCGAAAGCCCGGCGGCAATGGTTCGCGCCGAAGCCAGCAGGGTGCGGTCGTAGGCGGTGTCGGCGGCTTCACGGCCATTCCAGTAAGCGCTCAGGCCGCTGGCCAGCATCAGCACCACCAGCAGCAGTGCCAGGTTGCCCAGCAGGCGCCCGCGCAGGCTGCCGTTGTCACGCATCGCGGTGCTCGAGCAGGTAGCCCAGGCCACGGAAGGTGACGATGGCCACCGGGTGACCATCGAGCTTCTTGCGTAGCCGGTGGATATAAATCTCGATGGCGTCGGGGCTGGCCTCTTCGTCCAGGCCAAAGACCTGGGCCGCCAACTGCTCCTTGCTCATCACCCGGCCCGGTCGGGCGATCAAGGCTTCGAGCACGCTCTGCTCGCGCTGGGTGAGCGTCAGTGGTTCGTTTTCGAGGGAAAACCGCCGGGTATCGAGGTCATAGACCAGCGGGCCACAACGCTGCTGGCGCTCACCGCCAAGCACGCTGCGGCGCAGCAACGCCTTGACCCGCGCCTCGAGTTCGGTCAGTTCGAAAGGCTTGGCCAGGTAATCATCGGCGCCCAGGTTCAGGCCATGCACCCGGTCCTTCACATCGCTGCGCGCAGTGAGCATCAGCACCGGCACGGTCTTGCCGCGCCCACGCAGGCGCGCCAGCACCTCGAAGCCGTCCATGCGCGGCAGGCCGACATCGAGCACCGCCACAGCGTAGTCCTCGCTGGCCAACGCCAGGTCGGCGGCCACGCCGTCATGCAGCACATCCACGGTCAGCCCTTGGCTCTTGAGGGCCTGGGCCACGCTTTCGGCCAGTTGCAGGTGGTCTTCGACCAGCAGCACACGCATCGGATTCTCCCAGCCCCGGTAGGGCTTTTTGCGCGGATTTTTGCGCGGAGTGTACCGCCGTCACCGGGCCTGTGAAGCCCCGGCAGCAAACCTTTCACGCTGAAAGGTTAGCGAAAGGTTGATTGCCTAGCATCGCACCACGGTCGCCCCACGCGCCGCCAAAAGCACCAGCAAGGTGCAATTTATAAGAACAATAATTGGAGTCACCGACGATGCTGTCCATGCAGCCGCAGGCGTTCGCGCCTTCCCGTTCGTTCGCCGCCCGCCCATGCGCCCTCGCCAGCGCCGTCGCCCTTGCCGGTGTCGCCCCCCTGAGCCAGGCCGCCTTCTTCGAAGACAGCACCGCCACCTTCGAAACCCGCAACATGTACTTCAACCGCGACTTCCGCGACGGCACCAGCGCGCAGCAATCCAAGCGCGACGAATGGGCCCAGGGCTTCATGCTCAACTTCGAGTCCGGTTACACCGAAGGCACCGTGGGCTTTGGCCTTGATGCCCTGGGCATGCTTGGCGTGAAGCTCGACTCCAGCCCCGACCGCACCGACACCGGCCTGCTGCCCACCCATGACGACGGCAAGGCGGCCGACGAGTACTCCAAGCTCGGCCTGACCGGCAAGGTGAAAGTGTCCAAGACCGAACTGAAAGTCGGCACCCTGATCCCCGAACTGCCCACCCTGCAGCCCAACGACGGGCGCATCCTGCCGCAGACCTTCGAAGGTGGCCTGGTCACCTCCAACGAGATCAAGGGCCTGACCTTCACCGGCGGGCGCCTGGACAAGGCCAAGGACCGCAACGACACCAACTGGGAAGACCTGGCGCTGAACAACAAGAACGGCCGCTTCGGTGGCAGTTTCAGCGCCGACAACCTCGACCTGGCAGGCCTGGACTACAAGTTCACCGACCGCATCACCGGCAGCTACCACTTCGCCCAGCTCGACGATATCTACCGCCAGCACTTCATCGGCATGGTTGCCACCCAGCCCTGGGGCCCGGGCACCTTCGGCGCTGACCTGCGCCTGGCGGTGAGCGACGAAGCCGGCCAGGCCAAGGCCGGGCGCATCGACAACACCACCTTCAGCGGCATCCTCAGCTATGGCCTGGGCGGGCACAAGCTCAGCGCCGGCTGGCAGCAACTGAGCGGCGACAGCGCCTTCCCCTATGTCGACGGCGCCGACCCCTACCTCGTCAACTTCGTGCAGATCAACGACTTCGCAGGCGCCGACGAGCGCTCCTGGCAGGCGCGCTACGACTACAACTTCGCCGCCCTGGGCGTGCCCGGGTTGACCTTCATGACCCGCTACATCAACGGCGACAACGTCAGCCGCGCCGCCGGAGGCGAGGGCAAGGAGTGGGAACGCAACACCGAACTCAAGTACGTGGTACAAAGCGGCCCGTTGAAAAACGTCGCCGTGCGCCTGCGCAACGCCACCTTCCGCTCCAACATCGCCCGCGACGCGGACGAGGTACGGCTGCTGGTGAGCTACAGCGTAGCTCTGTGGTAACTCATAACAACAACGCTCACGGAGATAGACGATGACCTTTTCACTGCGCCGCCTCGCCCTCGCAACCGGCTGCCTGCTGCTGGCAGGCAATGCCCTGGCCGCCGAACCGAAACGCCCCGAATGCATCGCCCCGGCTTCGCCCGGCGGCGGTTTCGACCTGACCTGCAAGCTGGTGCAGAGCGCCCTGGTGGAGGAAAAGATCCTCAGCAAACCAATGCGCGTGACCTACATGCCCGGCGGTGTCGGCGCGGTGGCCTACAACGCCGTGGTCGCCCAGCGGCCAGGCGATGCCGGCACCCTGGTGGCCTGGTCCAGCGGCTCGCTGCTGAACCTGGCCCAGGGCAAATTCGGCCGCTTTGACGAGAACGCGGTGAAATGGCTGGCAGCCGTGGGCACCAGCTATGGCGCCATCGCGGTGAAGAGCGACTCGCCCTACAAGACCCTCGACGACCTGGTCGCGGCCCTGAAGAAAGACCCGAGCAAAGTAGTGATCGGCTCCGGCGGCACCGTCGGCAGCCAGGACTGGATGCAGACCGCCTTGATCGCCAAGGCCGCTGGCATCAACCCGCGCGACCTGCGCTACGTGGCCCTGGAAGGCGGCGGCGAAATCGCCACCGCGCTGCTCGGCGGCCATATCCAGGTCGGCTCCACCGATATCTCCGACTCCATGCCGCACATCCAGAGCGGCAACATGCGCATCCTCGCGGTGTTCTCCGAGAAGCGCCTGGACGAGCCGGAAATGAAAGACATCCCCACCGCCAAGGAGCAGGGCTACGACATCGTCTGGCCGGTGGTGCGCGGTTTCTACCTGGGGCCGAAGGTCAGCGACGAAGACTACGCCTGGTGGAAAGCCTCGTTCGACAAGATGCTCGCCTCGGAAGACTTCGCCAAGCTGCGCGACCAGCGCGAGCTGTTCCCGTTCGCCATGACTGGCGAAGAGCTGGACGGCTATGTGAAGAAGCAGGTGGCCGATTACAAGGCACTGGCCCGTGAGTTCGGGCTGATCCAGTAAGCCGCCCCGGCATCCTCCACGTGGGAGCGGGCTTGCCCCGCGACGACCTTGACAGCGTTTAACCAGCGACCAGTACCCGGATGGCCTCCAGGCGCAAGGCGGCCTTGTTCAACGCGGCCATGCCGTCTTCGCGCTGCTGGCGCAGGGCGTCGATTTCGCTGTCGCGCACGCTCGGGTTGACGGCCTTGAGCGCTGTCAGGCGCGCCAGCTCTTCGTCAGCCTCGGCGGCCAGGCGTTGCTGTGCCTGGGCAACCCGCTCCTCATGGACCGGAATGACCTTGGCTTCACCCGCGCTGATGCGCTTGGCCAGGACATCGCGCTGGGCCTGGACGAACTTGTTGGCGCTGGCCTTGGGCACGCTTTCAAGCTGGTCGTTGAGGGTTTCGAAGGCCACGCGCGGGGCCAGGTCGTTGCCATTGGCGTCGAGCAGGCAGCGCAGCGCCGCCGGGGGCAGGTAGCGGCCCATCTGCAGGCTGCGCGGGGCGACCACTTCGCTGACGTAGAGCAGCTCGAGCAGCACGGTGCCGGGCTTGAGCGCCTTGTTCTTGATCAGCGCCACGGCGGTGTTGCCCATCGAGCCGGACAGCACCAGGTCCATGCCGCCCTGCACCATCGGGTGCTCCCAGGTGAGGAACTGCATGTCCTCGCGCGACAGCGCCTGGGCGCGGTCGTAGGTGATGGTCACGCCTTCGTCGTCGCCCAGGGGGAAGCTGGCGTCGAGCATTTTCTCGCTCGGTTTCAGGACCAGGGCGTTCTCGGAATGGTCTTCGCTGTCGATGCCGAAGGCGTCGAACAGGGTTTCCATGTAGATCGGCAGGGCGAACTGGTCGTCCTGCTCGAGGATCGCCTCGACCAGCGCCTGGCCTTCGCCGGCACCGCCGGAGTTGAGCTCCAGCAGGCGGTCGCGGCCGGTGTGCAGCTCAGCTTCCAGGCGCTCGCGCTCGGCGCGGGCTTCGCCGACCAGCTTGGCCCAGCCCTTGTCGTCGCCACCGGCCAGTTGCGCCAGCAGGCGCGGGCCGAACTGGTGCTGCAGGGCGTTGCCGGTCGGGCAGGTGTTGAGGAAGGCATTGAGGCCTTCGTGGTACCACTGGAACAGGCGTTCTTGCGGGCTGTCCTGCAGGTACGGGATGTGCAGCTCGATGGTGTGCTTCTGGCCGATCCGGTCGAGGCGGCCGATGCGTTGCTCGAGCAGGTCCGGGTGCGCCGGCAGGTCGAACATCACCAGGTGGTGGGCGAACTGGAAGTTGCGGCCTTCACTGCCGATCTCGGAGCAGATCAGCACCTGGGCGCCGAACTCTTCGTCGGCGAAGTAGGCGGCGGCGCGGTCGCGCTCGAGGATGCTCATGCCTTCGTGGAATACCGTGGCCGGGATGCCGGAGCGCACGCGCAGGGCGTCTTCCAGGTCCATGGCGGTTTCGGCGTGGGCGCAGATCACCAGGACCTTGGTGCGCTTGAGCATCTTCAGGGTGTCGATCAGCCAGTCGACGCGCGGGTCGAAGCGCCACCAGCGCTCGTCGTCGCCGGGCTCGCCCTGGGCCTGGAAGGCCACTTCCGGGTACAGCTCGGCACGCTCGCCGGATGGCAGCGCGGCATACGGCTCGGGGTTGGCCAGCGGGTAGGGGTGCAGCTGGCGCTCGGGGAAACCCTGGATCGCCGCGCGGGTGTTGCGGAACAGTACGCGGCCAGTGCCGTGACGGTCGAGCAGCTCGCGGATCAGGCGCGCGCTGGCCTGGCTGTCGCCATCGGTAACGGCGGCCAGCAGGGCTTCACCCTCGGCGCCCAGGAAGCCCTGGATAGTGGCGTGGGCTTTCGGCGACAGGCGGCCTTCGTCGAGCAACTCCTGCACCGCCTCGGCCACCGGGCGATAGTTTTCGCTCTCGGCGCGGAACGCGGCCAGGTCGTGGAAACGGTTGGGGTCGAGCAGGCGCAGGCGGGCGAAGTGGCTGTCCTGGCCAAGTTGTTCAGGGGTGGCGGTAAGCAGCAGCACGGCCGGGACGACTTCGGCCAGTTGCTCGACCAGGGCGTATTCGGCGCTGGCCTGCTCTTCGTGCCAGACCAGGTGGTGAGCCTCGTCGACCACCATCAGGTCCCAACCGGCGGCGAACAGCGCGTCCTGGGCCTTTTCATCGTCGACCAGCCATTCCAGGGCGACCAGCGCCAGTTGGGCGTCTTCGAACGGATTGGTGGCGTCGCTTTCGATGAAGCGCTCGGCGTCGAACAGGGCGACCTGCAGGTTGAAGCGGCGGCGCATTTCCACCAGCCACTGGTGCTGGAGGTTCTCCGGTACCAGGATCAGCACGCGGTTGGCGCGGCCGGACAACAGCTGGCGGTGGATCACCAGGCCCGCTTCGATGGTCTTGCCCAGGCCTACTTCGTCGGCCAGCAGCACGCGCGGGGCGATACGGTCGGCCACTTCGCGGGCGATGTGCAACTGGTGGGCGATGGGTTGAGCGCGCACGCCGCCCAGGCCCCACAGCGACGACAGCATCTGTTTGCTGGTGTGCTGCAGGGTGTTGTAGCGCAGGGAGAACCACGACAGCGGGTCGATCTGGCCGGCGAACAGGCGGTCACTGGCCAGGCGGAACTGGATGAAGTTCGACAGCTGGGTCTCGGGCAGCACATGTGCCTGGTTCTGGGCGTCGATGCCGTGATAGATCAGCAGGCCGTCGATGACCTCGACTTCGCGCACGGTCAGCTTCCAGCCCTCGAAGTGGATGATCTGGTCGCCTGGCGAGAAGCGCACGCGGGTCAGCGGCGCGTTGCGTAGCGAGTACTGGCGGGTTTCCCCCGTCGCCGGGTAGAGCACGGTCAACAAGCGACCATCCTCGGCCAGGATGGTCCCAAGTCCGAGCTCTGCTTCGCTGTCGCTGATCCAGCGTTGCCCCGGTTGATACTGCTGCGCCATACTGCCTGAACTCCCGCGATGAAAAAGCCGAGTATGTTAACGGATCGGCTGCGCCAGACCAATGAATGTGAAGAGTCTAGCGCTTTCATCGACGAACACCGTCCCGTCACGAGGGCCAAGCGCCAACATGGCTGCCAAGCACCGCTGGTTGAACCTCTCCCTGGCCATTGGCAGTTTCACGCTGCTGGCCGCCTGTGAACAGAAAACCTTCGAAGTATTGCCGCCGATTCCGGTCGAGCAGCTGGAAGTGCTGGGCGTGCAGACCCCGATCAAGAGCGTGCATTTTCATGACCGCGAGGGCGAAGGCCTGCTGGTGCTGAGCCGGGTCGACGGCCAGGCCAGCGACCCGGATACCGAGGAGGAGGTCGACAAGGTGGTGCTCAAGGCCACGTTGTATGGCCGTGCCGCCAGCGCAGAGGTGTTCAAGCCGCGCTGGCAGATCGAGCAGGAAACCACCTGCGCCGGCCTGGACCTGGATGTCGACTTCTATACCGATGTCAGTGACGTCAGCGACCTGAACAAGGACGGCGTCGCCGAAGTGACCGTGGCCAGCCACGCGTTCTGCGGCGGTGGCATCGACCCGCACGATATCGCCATCGAGATGCGCGAAGGCCAGGCGGTATACAGCATTACCGGCCAGTCGCTGATTACCCCGGCCGGTGAAGAACCCTTTGGTGGCGAGCGCGAAGACAGTGCCTCGCTGAAAAACGCCCCGCAGGTGCTGCGCGAGCATATGGACGCGGTCTGGCAGCAGGTCTACAAGCGGCCATGGAGCGAAACCAGCGCGCCACCGGACGACGACCCCGACGGCGACGATCAATAACAGCAGCCCCCAGGCCCGTGCGGCGTTGTGATACACCGCCCACCATTGCCCACAGGCGTTCAAGGCGGCGTAGCGCCGGCCGACACAGTGGCTACAGGAGAACATTCCATGCTGCCGCCCATCATTCCGCTCAGCGCCGCCCCGGTGACCTCGCAACAGGACCCGGTCAAGCCGCCGCCGGCCATCCCGCCGGTGGTGCCGACACAACCGGCCGCCGGCGAAGGGGCCATCGACCTCAAGCATCATCGCGACCCAGCAGAGCGCGCCCTGCTGTTGCGTGAAGAACAGCGGCGCCAGCAGCAACAGCGCAACCAGGGGGACGCAGAGCAGCTTGTGGTGGTGCCCGGCGAGGAACTCAACGCCGACAACACCGTGCCCGTGTCGCCGCTGGGCGAACGCACGCGCCAGGGGCTGTTGGTGGACATCGAAGTCTGATGTGCACCGGAGTGTTTTGCTGCAAAACCTAGTCAGCGCTCATGCTTGCCTTCATCATGAGTGCCTCTGCTGTCCGTCGAGCCCGCCATGAGCCAAGACAACCTGATCGACTTCGGCGCTGAACGCGCCAAACGAATCCATGACCTCAAAGACAAGCGCTTGAACGACATGCGCCAGGCCTTCGAGCAGGCCATGCCGCTGGCCTCTGGGAAAAAGAAAAAGCCCAAGGGCAAACCCAAGAAGCGCTGAAACTTGATGCAGGTCAACCCTGCACCCGCCTCGCGTGCCCGGCCCCGGGCACCATTGACTCTGGTCAATTTCCCCCCGCCTGCCTTTGGTTACTGTGCACTCATCGGATGACGGCACACCAAGGGAGGGGCCGACATGTTCTTCGACAACGTGGTTATCGCCGGTGTGGTGACGGTCGGGCTGATGTTGGCCTTCTTTGCCGGTCTGGGCATTTTCATCTGGAAGGATGCGAACAAGCGCAAGCAGCGCTGATCCTTCCCGATTCGCGAGCACGCAAGGCATTTAGGGCGACTTCGGTCGCCCATTTTTTTTGCCTCGAGTTTTCCCCTGTAGGAGCGGCTCATCTAGATGATTAGCTAGCTAATTAATCGTCTGCGCTTTATCCTCCCCCCAGTTGTCTATCGTTCTTCTCATACCCTCTGCTCCCGCAAGGTCCGATTCGTGCCCATCACCTTCCAGGCCCTGTTCGCCCCCAGCAGCCTCGCGCTCAAGTTCGCCATCAAGACCCTGCTTGGCGGTGGCCTGGCGTTGTGGCTGGCGATGCGCTGGGGCCTGGAGCAGCCGGCCTGGGCGCTGATGACTGCGTTCATCGTCGCCCAGCCGCTGTCGGGGATGGTGATCCAGAAGGGCTTGGCACGGTTGGCCGGCACGCTGGTCGGTACCTTCATGTCGGTGGTGTTCATCGGTGTGTTCGCCCAGACGCCCTGGCTGTTCCTGCTGACGCTGGCGCTGTGGCTGGCCCTGTGTACCGCCGCTTCGACCCAGCTGCGCAGCGCCTGGGCCTATGCCTTCGTGCTGGCCGGCTACACCGTGGCGATCATTGCGCTGCCGGCGATTGACCACCCGTTGCAGGTGTTCGACCAGGCGGTGGCGCGTTGTACCGAGATCTGCCTGGGCATCTGTTGCGCCACCGCCAGCAGTGCGCTGATCTGGCCCATGCGGGTCGAGCAGCAACTGGCAGGCCAGGCGCGGCAGGCCTGGCAAAACGGCCTGCAGGCGGCCAGCGCTATGCTGGGCGGCGAGGATGAAGCGCGCAAAGGGCTGCTGGAAAGCCTCGGGCGCATCGTGGCGATCGACGCCCAGCGCGAGCATGCCTGGTTCGAAGGCAGACTCGGACGCCAGCGGGCCAAGGCGATCCAGGGGCTGAGCCAGAAGCTGATGGTGTTGCTGCGCATCTCGCGCTCGGTGCGCCGGCAGTGGCGCCAGCTCGATGAAATTGAGGCAGGACATCTGGCGCCATGGCTGGATGAGGTGCGCACCCTGCTGGCCAGCCCCGAACAGGCCAGCCTGCTGGTGTTGCGCCAACGGGTGTGGGATGCCGCCCAGGACACGCGGATCAGCTCCGCCGAGCATTACTGCCTGGCGCGCCTGGCGTTGTTGCTGGACTACGCCATGGCGGCCACCCAGGCGCTCGCCGATGTGGAGCAGGGCCGGGCACCCAAGGAGCAGGTGCAAAGCCTGGCGGTGCACCGCGACCTGTCCCTGGCCCTGCTGTTCGGCTCACGCAGTGCCCTGGCGTTCCTGGTGATGAGCAGTTTCTGGCTGGCCACCGCCTGGCCTTCGGCGCCGGGCGGCCTGGTGCTGACATGTGTGGTCTGCAGCCTGTTCGCCAGCCGCGAGAACGGCGCGCAGATCGGCCTGAGCTTCTTGCGTGGGATCTTGCTGGCGGTGCCGGCGGCGTTCCTGGTCGGGCAGATCCTGCTGCCGCAATGGAGCAGCTTCGCGATGCTCTGCCTGGGCATGGGTGTACCGCTGTTCCTTGGCGCATTGGGTATGGCCCATCCGCGCACCGGCGCTACCGCCACGTCCTATTGCCTGCACTTCATCGTGCTGGTGGCACCGCTCAATGCCATGCATTTCGATGTGGCGAGCATGCTCAACAGTGCACTGGCCATGCTGATTGGCGTGAGCGCCGCGGTACTGGCATTCCGCCTGCTGGTGCTGCGTCACCCAGCCTGGCTGGGCCGGCGCTTGCGTGCGGCGACCCAGGGCGACCTGGTGCGCCTGACCCGGCGCGACCTGCGCGGTGCCGACAGCTGGTTTGGCGGGCGCATGGCCGACCGCCTGATGCAACTGGCGCGGCATGCCAGTGAGTTGCCAGAGACCGAGCGCCAGCGTTGGGACGAGGGCCTGCACAGCCTGGATATCGGCGACGAACTGGTGCACCTGCGTATGTGCCTGGCGGTGGCCCAGGCGCCCTTGGCCAACGCCGAGCGCCAGTACCTGCAGCAACTTGAGGCGGTCCTGGCGAGCGGCCCGGCGCCGGGCCGAGGCGCGCGCCTGGATGCCGCCAGCGCACAATTCATCGAGGCCCTGCAGGGTCAACCGCCCAGCGATGCACTGCGCCTGGCCGAGGGCGCGGTACTGCAGTTGCGCAAGAGCTGGGGCAAATGGTGCCGTTGGCAGGAGGACGCCCATGGGGTTGCGTGAGTGGGCGCTGGGTGGCGTGCTGCTCAGCCCGTTTCTGATTTATGTAGTGCTGGCGCTGCTGCTGACCGGGCTGCTGCGCTTTGTTGTGCAGGCCACGCCGCTGGGGCGCTGGATCTGGCACGAAGCGCTGTTCGATACGGCATTGTTCGTTTGTGTCCTGTACCTGGTGGTGCGTTCGCTAGGTCCACTTTAAGGAGTAAGTTCATGCGTACAGCCGTACGTGCCCTGGTCACCTTGTGTGTGGTAATCCTCGCCGTCTTCGCAGGCTTCAAGCTCTGGCAGTACTACATGCTCACCCCCTGGACCCGGGATGCCCGGGTGCGCGCCGATGTGGTGGTGATCGCCCCTGATGTGTCCGGTTGGGTGAGTGCGCTGAAGGTGCAGGATAACCAGCAGGTCAAGGCCGGTGACCTGCTGATGACTATCGACCGCGAGCGCTTCCAGGCCGCCTTCGACCAGGCCTCTGCGGTGGTCGAGACCCGTACCCAGCAAGTGCGCCTGCGTGAGCGCGAAGCCGCGCGCCGCACCGCCCTGGGGCCGGAGGCGATCAGCGCCGAGCTGCGCGAGAACGCCCAGATCAATGCGGCCGTTGCCCGGGGCGAGCTGCACGAGGCCGAGGCCCAGCTGAAGGTGGCGAAGATCAACCTGGCCCGCAGCGAAGTGCGCGCGCCGCGCAGCGGGCACATCACCAACCTGCGCTTGGCCCAGGGCAACTTCGTCACTACCGGGCAATCGGTGATGGCGCTGGTGGACGATGCCACTTTCTATATCCAGGCGTACTTCGAAGAGACCAAGCTGCCGCGCATTCGCGTCGGCGACCCGGTCAAGGTGTGGCTGATGGGGGCGGGAGAGGCGATGAACGGGCATGTGCAAAGCATCAGCCGCGGCATCACCGACCGCAACTCGACGCCTGACGGGCAATTGCTGCCGGAGGTGGAGCCGACCTTCAACTGGGTGAGGCTGGCGCAGCGTATCCCGGTGCGGATTCAGCTGGACCAGATCCCCGAGGGGGTGAGCCTGAGCGCAGGGATGACCGCAAGCGTGCAGGTGCGTGAGGATCAGGTCGAGCGGTGACACTGCGAGCTTGATTGTGTCTGTAGGAGCGTTCGCCAGCTTGGCGCGGTCTCAAGGCTGCTGTGCGGTCGCCGCCAGGACGATCTCGCGAATGCACACCTGCTGCGGCTGCTGGTACGCCCAGAGGATCGCGCCCGCCACATCCTCCGCTGCCAGCACCACGCCGCCCATGTCGTTGGCTTTCCATGCCTGATAATCGCGCTTGATGCCCTCATCGGTGGTATGCCCGAGCAGCTCGGTTTCCACCGCGCCCGGGGCGATGGTCACCACCCGCACGTTGTGCGGTGCCAGTTCTTCGCGCAGGTTCTCCGACAGGCCGTGCACGGCAAACTTGCTGCCGACATAGGCCACATGGTTGGGGAAGGTCTTGCGTCCGGCCACGGAGCTGACGTTGATCAAAGTGCCGTGCCGACGCTCACGCATGCCGCCGACCAGCGCGTGCACGCCGTTGAGCAGGCCTTTGACGTTGATGTCGAACATGCGCTCCCACTGCTCCGGGTCCTGCTCGTGCATTTGCCCCAGCAGCATCACCCCGGCATTGTTCACCAGCGCATCGGCCGGGCCGTGCAAGGCTTCGGCCTCGTGTACGGCGGCCACCAGCGCCGCGCGGTCGCGGATATCCACGGCGCGGCACAGGCAGTTGGGCAGCGCCAGCGCCTGCAAGCGCTCCAGGCGCCGGGCGATCAGCAGCAGCGGGTGGCCAGCGGCGGCGAACAGGCGGGCAGTGGCGGCGCCGATGCCGGAACTGGCGCCGGTGATGATGATGAGGGGCTTGTGCATGATGGTCTCCGAGGCATAATCGTTTTCGATGGTCGAAATTCTAGGTATTGCTGAAAACCTTGAAAAACGGCTTTTTTCTTTGGCTGGCATCGGTTTCAACTATGGATATTCGTCATCTCAAAGCGTTCATCGCGGTGTTCGAGGAGCGCAACATCACCATAGCCGCCCAGCGCCTGTGTGTGGCCCAGCCCACGCTGTCGGTGACCATTCGCCAGCTGGAGGAGGACCTGGGGGCCGAGCTGTTCGTACGGCAGGCCCGCGGCGTCGAGGTCACCGAGCAGGCCCGTGCACTGTATGCCCAGGCCTGTCGCATGGTGGCCGAGGCCGACGCCCTGCGCCGGCGTTTTCGCCAGGGGCGCGAACAGGTGCCGCTGACGCTGGGGATCGAGGCGGACATCGCGCCAGCCCAGGTCGAGGCTTGTGTGCGTCTGGCCAACCAGGCGGTGGAGCGGCTGCAACTGACCTTGCTCGAAGGTTGCGCCGGCGATGCGCGGCTGGCCGACGAGGAGCAACGCTGCGAGGACGAGTTGTTCCTGCCGCTGTGGGAGGAGGCTTTCGTGCTGGTGTCGGCCACCGGTAGCCAACCGGATGGGCGTTGGATCAGTTGCCCGCAGCACCCCTCTCACCAACGCCTGATGGCCGCTTATGGCGAAGGTGAGCAGGTAGGGCAGGCCGCTTCGCTGCAACAGGCACTGGCCATGGTGGCGGCCGGCCTGGGCACGGCGTGGCTGCCGCAGTCGTTGGCCGAGCGCCACTCTGGGGTGTATTGGCAGCCAGGCCCCGGGCTGGCGCTGCGCCGCCGGATCGGGCTGTGCCTGACCCGCGAGGCTCTGGCGCTGCCGGCACTGGCCAGCCTGCACCAGGCACTGGGTGGCAGTTAGAGGAACATACCGCCGGAAACTTCCAGGCGTTGCCCGGTGATCCAGCCGTTGCCGTCTTCGAGTAGCAAAGCCACGGCCGCGCCGATGTCGTCGGGCACTCCGACCCGCCCCAAGGCGGTATTGCCCGCGATGAAGTCGTTGACCTGCGGGTTGTCACGCACAACGCCACCGCCGAAATCGGTCTCGATGGCGCCCGGGGCAAGAATGTTGACGCGGATGCCACGGGCACCCAGTTCCTTGGCCTGGTAGCGGGTCAGCACTTCCATCGCGCCTTTCATCGCCGCATAGGCGGCATAGCCGGGGAGGGCGAAGCGGGTCAGGCCGGTGGAGATGTTGACGATGCGCCCACCATCGGCGAGCAACGGCAGCAAGCGCTGGGTCAGGAAGAACGGGCCCTTGAGCTGGATATTCAGCAGCTGGTCGAACTGTGCTTCGCTGGTGTCGCTGAACGGGACGTTCAAGCCGATCCCGGCGTTGTTCACCAGGAAGTCCAGCTGCCGGCTGCCGAACTGCTGCTGCAGGGTGTCGCCCAGGCGCTCGACGAAGGCGGCGAAGCTCGAACTGTCACTGACATCCAGTTGCAGCATGGCGGCGCGTACACCGGCCGCTTGCAGAGTGGCGGCCACCGCCTGGGCCTCATCGGCCTTGCTGTGGTAAGTGCCGATGATGTCGATGCCGCGGGCGGCCAGGTGTTGGGCAGTGTTGCGGCCCAGGCCGCGGCTGGCGCCAGTGATCAGGGCAATCTTGCGAGTCATGTCGGTTACCTCATGGGCGATGGCTGATGCGCACAGGTTATTGATCGGTCGATGGCTGTTAAATCCAGCGAAACCGGAAATACTGTTCGTATTTTCAGGACAAATGAGGTGGCGGATGAACAAGCTGGAGCTCTTGCGCACATTCGTCCGAGTCAGCGAGCTGAGCAGCTTCACCCTGGCCGGCGACAGCCTGGGGTTGCCGCGTTCGACCGTCTCCGAGCAGGTGCGGGCGTTGGAGCAACTGCTCGGCACGCGCTTGTTCAACCGCACCACGCGCCGGGTGCAGGCCACCCAGGATGGGGTGCTGCTGTACGAGCGCAGCAAGGACCTGCTGTCGGGGATGGACGAGATCGAGAGCCTGTTCCGCGCCGACGACGCCGAGCTTGCCGGCTGCCTGCGCATCGACTTGCCGACCATGATGGCGCGTCGGGTCATCGTGCCGGTATTGCCAGAGTTTCTTGAGCGCTTTCCACGGCTTGAAGTGGAGATCAGTTGTACCGACCGCCAGGTGGATCTGCTGCGCGAGGGCTTTGATTGCGTGATGCGCATCGGTGCCTTGAGCGACCTGGACGTGGTCGCCCGGCCGGTGGGGCAGTTGAGCATGCGCAACTGCGCCAGCCCCGCCTACCTCGAACGCCACGGCGTGCCGCGCAGGCTCGAAGACCTGGCGGGGCACCGGCTGGTCCACTACGTGCGCAGCCTTGGGGCGCGCAGCCAGGGCTTCGAATACCTGCACGGCGGCGAGCTGCGCTACCAGGCCATGGCCGGGGTGGTGACGGTCAACAACGCCGAGGCCTATTCCGCCGCCTGCCTGGCGGGCCTCGGGCTGATCCAGGTGCCGGCGGTGGGCGTTGCCGAGCACCTGCAGCGTGGCGAGCTGGTCGCGCTGCTCGAACAGTGGCAGGCACCGGCCATGCCGGTGTCGCTGCTGTATGCGCGGCAGCGCTATGTGCCGCGGCGGGTCCAGGCGTTCATGAATTGGCTGGCGGCGTTGCTGGCGTCCCAGGTCGATCCGCCGCCGGGCTGAAAATCCCTGGCAATTGCGGTAGGCTGGCATCCGCGCGTTGCCCGCCAGAGGCAACCGTTCCCGCCCGGCGTGCGTCACTTCCGAATTTTTTGTGAGGTTACGTCATGGCCATCAGTTCCCAGGACATCTGCAACGCCGCCGATCAGCTCAAGGGCTTCGTCGGTTTCCACGGTAAGCGCGGCACCCATATCGTGCGTTTCTCTGAAGACGCCTTCGGCATGGACGTGGCCGACGCCAGCATCACCCCTTGCAGCGAGTTCGTCTGGCGGCCCGAAGCCGAGCAGCGCATGGCCTTGTGCCGCGAGCGCCTGGCGTTGCTGCTCGACCAGCATGTGGATGACCGGCTGAATATCGGCGAGCCGCTGCGCCTGTACCTGCGGCGTACCGACCTGCCGGAAATCGTCGCCGATCGACGCCTGCGCTGAGCCCGCCTCAGCCGGCATCGTGGCGCTGCTCATGCCCTGCCAGCAGCGCCTCGAAGCCTTCACGGTCCACCGGGCGGCTCAGGTAGTAGCCCTGCACCTCATGGCAGCGGTCCTTGCCCAATGCCTTGAGCTGCTGCTCGGTTTCCACGCCTTCGGCGGTGACGGTCAGGCCCATGGCCTTGCCCAGGTTGATGATCGCCTGGACCACGGCCCGGTCATTGCCGCTCTGGTTGTTCAGGCCGGCGATGAAGCGTTTGTCGATCTTGATGCTGTCGAAGGGGTAGGTACGCAGGTAGCCCAGCGATGAGTAGCCGGTGCCGAAGTCGTCCATGTTCAGGCGTACCCCCAGCTCCTTGAGGGCGAGCATGGTGCCCAGGGCGCCTTCGATGTCGTTGAGCATGACGTTCTCGGTGATCTCCAGCTCCAGGCGCTGGGCCGGAAAGCCGGTTTGCAGCAAGGCTTCGCGCACATCGGCCACCACGTCACTGCGGGAGAATTGTGCCGGGGACAAATTGACCGAGACCAGCAGTTCGTCGGGCCAGTCGCGGGCGGCTCTGCAGGCTTCGCCAAGTACCCAGCGGCCAAGCGGGACGATCAGGTCGCTCTGTTCGGCCAAGGGGATGAAGGTGTCGGGGCCGAGCAGGCCTTCCTGGGGATGCTGCCAGCGCAGCAGCGCCTCGACCGAGACGATGCGCAGGTCGTCCAGGCGATAGCGTGGTTGGTAGTGCAGCACGAATTCGTGCTGTTTGATGGCGCGCCGTAGGTCGTTCTCCAGTTGGCGACGGTACTGGATCTGCTGGTTCATTTCTGGCGAGAAGTAGCGCCAGGTGTTCTTGCCGTCGGCCTTGGCCTGGTACAGGGCGATGTCGGCGCAACGGATCAGCTCGCCGGCATCGAAGCCCTGGGCGCGGGTCTGGGCGATGCCCAGGCTGGCGCCGATGTGCAAGGGCTGGTCGTCGAACAGGATCGGTTGCTGCAGGCGCTCGATCAGGCGTGCGCAGAAGCGGTCAATTTCATTGCGGTTGTCTAGGCCATGCAGCACCAGGACAAACTCGTCACCGCCCAGGCGGGCCACCAGGTCGTCGTCGCGGGTGGCATCGCGCAAGCGCGCGGCGACTTCCTGCAGTACCGCATCACCGGCGGTATGGCCGAGGGAGTCGTTGATCAGCTTGAAACTGTCCAGGTCGAGCAGCAGCAGGGTCAGGGGAGGGCTGTCATTGCCACGCAGCAGGGCCTGCTCCAGGTGGCGCGAGAGCTTGTTGCGGTTGGCCAGGCCGGTGAGGGCGTCATGCATCGACAGGTGCTGGATGCGTGCATGGGCGGCGACTTCGTCGGTGATGTCGCTGGCGGTGCCGCGAAAGCCGGCGAGGCGGCCGTCGAACAGGATCGAGCGCGCCGAGATCCGGCAATAGCGGCTTTGCCCGTTGGAGTCGTAGTAGGTGCAGCGCAGGTTGGCCATTTGCTGCGGGTCGCTGTCGGTCTGAGTGTCGAGCCAGGGCAGCAGGGGTGTGGTGTCGCAGGACAGCAGTTGGTTGAGGGGCTGGCCGAGCCAGTCTTCGATGCGGTAGCCGGTGACATTGACGAAGCGTTGTGACAGATAAGTCAGGCGGTGATGTCGGTCGGTTTCCCAGATCCAGTCGGATGCTGCTTCGGCGACGGCGCGAAAACGCTGTTCGCTGGCTTCCAGTGCCTGGTTGCTCTGTTGCAGGCGCAACAGGCTCTGGTCGATGGCACGGGAGCTGTGCAAGGCGTGGCGGAACAGGTACAGCAGCACCAGGCCCATCACCAGCAGCACGCCAAGCAGCGGTGGCAGGAAGGCCCAGAGCAACTGGCGACCGGGTTGTGGGCTGTTCCAGGCCAGGTGATAGCCGGTGTCGCCCAGGTCTATGTGCGGCTTTTGACGGGCGCCTGCGACATTTTTCTCCAGGCGCATGCCGGCCAGGCCGGCGCCCTCGCCAAGCTGGGTGAGCTTGGCCTCGGTCAACTGGTCGATGAACAGCATCACCGGTGCCTGGCGCACGTCGCCTTCGAGCACGTCCTTGTCTGGGCGTACTGCGGCGGCGCTGAGCACCGCCGGCCAGCCGTTGAAGCGCACGAAACGGGTGATCTGTTCACGGGCCGGCGCTGCGTGGCGCGCTTGTGCGAGGATCGGCGCGAGCGGCGCGTCCAGGTAGGCGTTGGCGGGTGAGTCGGTGGGTTTGCCCTTGAACAGGGCGTAGGTGGTGCCGCCATCCTCTACCACGAATACCCCTTCGTAGCCGCTGGCGCTGTACAGCGATTCGCCGACGTTCTTCTCTTCATAGGCCCATTGCCAGTCGACTTTGCCGGCCAGGTGCTCGTAGGCGGCATCCCATACCGCGTAACTGGAGAGGAACTGGCGTGAGGCCAGCAGCCTTTGCTCCAGTGCCTGGGTGGCGTGGAAGCTGCTGCGCTCCTGCTCCTGGCGGTCCAGGGTGGCGGCAATGTTGAACAGGGCGCCAAGGGCTATCAGGCAGGCGAGGCCGAACAGGGCGCAGAAACCGCCGACCAGGCGGCGTACCTGCAGATGAGAGGTGAGGCGGGTGGCAGAGCGGTCGACATTCCTGTCCATGCGCGTTCGGCTCCTTGAACTGCAGCCTTCGCCCAGGGGCTGGAGGAAGGTTCAGTCAGGATAGGCCAGCCTGAGCGGCGTGACTTCGCCGCGGGCGAAATTGACCTGGTCGCGGCCCTGATGCTTGGCGGCGTAAAGCGCTTGGTCGGCTTCCTGCAGCCAGTGCTCGGGTGTGTGCAGGCCAGGGTGGCAGGCCGACAGGCCGATGCTCAGGCTGATGCGCAGGTCCGGAAGCTGCGGGTTGCGGTAGGCCGCGACTTGTTCGCGCAGGCGTTCCATGGCCTGGCAGGCCTGGGCCTGCTGAGCGCCGGGGAGGATCACGCAGAACTCGTCGCCACCATAGCGCCCGGCCTGGTCGTCGTCGCGCAGGTTGCGCGTGAGCGCCTCGCTGAGCTGGCGCAGCACGCAGTCGCCGACCACGTGGCCGTAGGTGTCGTTGATGGCCTTGAAGTGGTCGATGTCGATCAAGGCAATCACGGCAGGCAGCTGTTGCTGCTGGCAGGCCTGGAACCTGAGCAGCAGCAGGTCCTTCCATGAGCCGTGGTTGAGCAGGCCGGTGAGGCTGTCGGTGCGGCTCAGGGCGCTGAGCCGGCGCTTGTGCTCGGCCAGCTTGATCGCCAACTGGTAGCAGACCCAGCCTAATGCCAACGGATAGAGGGTGAGCATCGGCAGGCAGGCCAGGACCTGCAAGGGGGTGGCCTGCGTCTGCAGGCCGGTGCCGAGCAGGGCGCTGGCCAGCACCATGCCGCCGGCCTGGGCCAGCAGGCCGCGCAGCAGCATGCGCTTGCCCCCGGCGGCGACGTTGTTCATGGTCATCATCGACAGGATGGTGACGCTGGGCAGTGGGTTGAACTGCATGGCTGCGGTCCAGAAGCCACCCATCATCGAGTCGAGCACAAGGTTGCGTTGCTCGGCCTGGTAGGGGGTGGCCGAGCGACGTGCCCACTGGTACGCCAGGTGTGGCCAGGCGATGCCGTTGAACAGCAGCAAAGCCCAGGCCCAATGCGGTAACTGCAACGGCGCGACTGCGGCCATGACACTGAACAGGCCGATACCCAGACCGATGATGCGCGGCAGGTAGATACGCCTGACGAAAGAAAGTCCCTTACCGCTGCGGTTGTCGATCATGGTTGTGGTTCTTCTGAGGTGCGCCGTTTATCGCATAAGTTGTATGAATATTGTTGAACAATCATTCATGGGCTAAGAATGGCCTTGCAAGCCAATTCACGGTTGATGCGACCCCCGTGGAGTAACATGAAGGCTTTCTTGCTGCTTGGAGTGTTCCTGCTCATGGCACCCATGGCTTCATCGGCTGGCGAGCCAGCACCGCACCTGGACGGACGCTTTCATAACAAGGCCGAACTGCCCAAGGACGGTGTGTGGAAGAAGCTGCGTATCGGGTTCAAGTACCTGTTGCTGCGCAAGCCGCCTGAGACTCGCCCGGCCACTGCGCCAGGCCTCCAGCCCATGACCCGCCAGCAGGTGCTCGATGCCCCGGACCACAGCCTGTGGCGGCTGGGCCACTCCACAGTGTTGCTCAAGCTGCGCGGGCGCTTCTTTATTACCGACCCGGTGTTTGCCCAGCGCGCCTCGCCGGTGCAGTGGGCCGGGCCCTTGCGTTTCCACGCGCCACCCCTGGCACTTGATGACCTGCCGGCGCTGACGGCGGTGATCCTTTCCCACGATCATTTCGATCATCTTGATGAAGACGCGATTCGCCGCCTGGCGCCACGCACCGAGCACTTCCTCGCACCGCTGGGCGTTGGCGACCTGCTGATCGAATGGGGAGTGCCGGCGGCCAAGGTGCGGCAGCTGGACTGGTGGCAGCAGACCGAAATCGAAGGGGTACGCTTTGTCGCTACGCCCGCGCAGCACTTTTCCGGGCGCGGCCTGTTCGACAGCAACCGTCGGTTGTGGGCGTCCTGGGTGATGATCGATGAGGGGCTGCGATTGTTCTTCAGCGGTGACACCGGGTATTTCGACGGTTTTCGTGAAATCGGTAAGCGCTATGGGCCGTTTGATCTGACGTTGATGGAGACTGGTGCCTACAACCTGGCCTGGCCCAATGTACACATGCAGCCCGAGCAGAGCCTGCAGGCGCATCTGGATCTACGAGGGCGCTGGTTGCTGCCGATTCACAATGGCACTTTCGACCTTTCCATCCATGCCTGGGAAGAGCCCTTCGAGCGCATCCTGGCGTTGGCCAATGCCGCGCAGGTGCAATTGAGTACCCCGCAGATGGGCGAGCGGGTCAGCCTCGACTCGCCCCACGCCGGGCAGAACTGGTGGCGACCGCAGCCGTTGCGGTGGCAGGGCAAGTCTGCCCAGCGGGCGGTCGCTGCGCGCTAGCTAGTTTTGGTTTGCCGGCGGTTTCTCTTTCTTTAATAGCTGCGAGGGTGGCTTGCCGCTGTCGCTGCGTACCTGGGCATGGCTGATCAAGGCGAAGATGAAGCTGCCGCCGATGATGTTGCCGGCCAGGGTGGGCAGGGCGAAGTGAAGCCAGAAGGTGCGCCAGGTTTCTTCGCCGGCCCAGACCAGGTAGGACACCTCGACCGAGCCCACGACTATATGGGTGAAGTCGCCCAGCGCCATCAGGTAGGTGATCATCAGGATGATCCAGATCTTGGCGTGCTCCATGGACGGGATCATCCATACCATGGTGGCGATCATCCAGCCCGAGACGATGCCCTTGGCGAACATCTGGCTGAGGTCGTTTTCCATGACCTTGCGGCCAACGTCGAGGAAGGCGATATCGGTCTTGCTGTCGAAGATCGGCAGTTCGAGCATCACCCAGGCAACCAGCAGGGTGCCGGCCAGGTTGCCGAGCAGGACGATGGTCCATAGCCGCAACAGGCGGCCGAGGTTGGCCAGGGTAGGGGTGGTCATCACCGGTAGTACGGCAGTCAGGGTGTTTTCGGTAAACAGCTGCTGGCGGGCGAGGATTACTGCCAGGAAGCCTGCGCTGTAACCGAGGCTGGCGATCACCTGGGCGCTGTCGCCCTCGGGCAGTCGGGCGTAGAACAAGCCCATCGCCATCAATGACAGGCCCATGGTCAAACCGGCCGCCAATGCTGACCACCACAGTGCGGCGAGCGTGCGCTCGAGCTCCTGGTCGCCCTGCGAGCGGATGATCTCGTGCAGCACTGCCGCGCGGGGTGGCTGGTTGTGGCTTGCTTCCTGCTCTTCGTCCGCAGACAGGCCAGGGGTCTTGTCGCTTTGTGCATCGCTCATCATTGCCAGGCTCCGCAGGGGGGGTTATCTACAGAGCTAAAGGGGCGGGCAATAGTTGCCAGGCGCTGTCAGAAAGTTTTTCAAGATCAAGGTGTTGACTCTGAGTTCAAAGCGCGTATTATTCGCCTCCTCGCAGCGTTGAACGCAGCGAAGCAAGCAGTAAGTTGTTGAAGTTGAAAGTGTTTTGAAAGAAGCAGCTTCGAAAAATAACTTCAACAAGGCGGTTGACAGCAGATTGTAACGCTGTATGATTCGCCTCCCGCTGCGAGAGATCGCAGCGAGTTAAGCGGTTGAAGCTAAACGAGTTTCTCGGAAAGAACTTCAAAATAAACGCTTGACAGCAAATGAGGAGAGCGTAGAATGCGCGCCTCGGTTGAGACGAAAAGCTCTTG
>NZ_JBOBDM010000067.1:0-31139 GCF_050586605.1 Pseudomonas sp. ES1
GCTGCAAAATTCCCGGCGAGCACCTGGTGGCCCTCACCCCAATACCCTGACATGCACATGGCGGCCATTACCGAATGCTGACTCAACAAAACTAGCGTTGTCATTTCCAGGCGCCTGCCTTTAGGTCGCATGTGGGCCACTAGGTGCATGGCGACAGGTTTGCAGCGCCTATGAAATCGAGCGCCGCCCGCGCGGCGCATCGCTGGCAAGCCAGCTCCCACATCTATTTCGGGCCAGTCATGCCTGTGGCATCACCGCTGTCCGCCTTGTTGGCATGACGCGATATCTCGGTGCGCGCCGTAACCTCCGCCCAAACCACCGGCAATATCAGCTCCGCCCCCTCATTGCGCACATTCCCCACCCCGCGCCCCACCGCAAACCACTCAAACACCTCCACCGGCAAACACTGCTCCCTGGCCACCCGCTCAGCCTCAACAGCCGTCAAATCCGGATCAATCCACATCCGCGCATGCTCCGCCCCCAGCACCAGCGGCCGGCGATCATGAATATCCACCATCCCCGCATCACTGGCCGCAGTGATGATCACAAACCCATCCCCCTCGTTCGGCTCTAACCCCGGCCGCACTTCGGCCAGCGCCGCCATGAACATCGGCGCGCCACTTTTCAGGCGGATGAAATACGGCTGCTTGCGCTTCGGGTCCTGCGGATCGGCCACCCACTCATACCACCCATCCGCCATCACCAGCGCCCGGCCCTGGGGCCACAGGGCCTTGAAGAACTTGCCAGTGGTCACGGTCTCGACCCGGGCATTGATCGGCGCGGGGCGTTTGTCCTTGGCCCAGAACGGCGCCCAACCCCAGTGGCAGGGGTCGATGCGCAAGCCGTCCTCGGCGTTGTGCAGCACCAGCACGCGGCTGCCGGGGGCCACGTTGTAGCGGGCGATGGGATGGTTGTCGTAGCCGCTGACCACGTCCTGCTCGGCCTGCAGTTCACGCAGGTAGTCGGCCAGGCCTTGGTATTGGGCGAAGCGTCCGCACATGGCTCATCTCCCCATTTGTCGAAATTTCCTACGCCGAAATTGACCAGGCGGCCGATTCACCATTAACTGTATATACATACAGTTTATTTCAAGGCTGCGTCATGACCGCCATCCTCGGCCCGATCGCGTGTGGGAGTGCTTCGCTCCCACGCTACCTGTTTCGCGTACCGGCGGGCTTCCCTTCGCCGGCGGCGGACCATATGGAGCAACCGCTGTCACTGGACGACTTGTTCAACCTGCGTGCGCCGCACATGTACCTGGTCAGGATAGACGGCGACAGCATGCAGGGCGCCGGGATCTTCGACGGCGACCTGGTGATCGTCGACCGTGCCCTGGAGGCGCGCCACGGGCATATCGTCATCGCGGCGGTCAACGGCGAGCCGCTGTGCAAGCGCCTGCACCGGGTCGCTGGCGAGGTGGCGCTGCGCTCGGAGAACCCGCGCTACCCGCCGCGCTACATCCTCGAAGGCGACGAGCTGGCGATCTGGGGCGTGGTGACCTTCAGTGTGCGCAGCCATGACCCTAATGCCTGAGCCGGTGTTCGCGCTGATCGACTGCAACAGCTTCTACGCCAGCTGCGAGCGGGTGTTCCGGCCCGACCTTGCGCGCACGCCGATCGTGGTGCTGAGCAACAACGACGGCTGCGTGATCGCCCGCAGTGCCGAGGCCAAGGCCTACGCGCGGATGGGCGAGCCGTACTTCCAGATCCGCGACAAGCTGCGCCGGCACGGGGTGCTGGCGTTCTCGTCCAACTACGCGCTGTACGGCGACATGAGCGAGCGGGTGATGGGCTTGATCGAGTCGATGGTGCCGGCGGTGCAGGTGTATTCCATCGACGAATGCTTTGCCGACTTCACCGGCATCCCGGGCAACCTCACCCAGTTCGGCCGCGACATCCGCGCCCGGGTGCTGCGCTGTACCGGCATCCCGGTGGGGGTGGGCATCGCCCGCACCAAGACCCTGGCCAAGCTCGCCAACCACATGGCCAAGCGCTTGCAGGCGCAAACCGGCGGGGTGGTGGACATCTGCGAGCCGTTCAAGCGCGACTGGGTGCTGCGTAATACCGGGGTGGAGGAGGTGTGGGGGATCGGCAAGCGCATGACCGCGCACCTGGCCGAGCTGGGCATCCGCAAGGCGATGGACCTGGCCCTGGCAGACCCGCGGCTGCTGCGCGAAAAGTTCAGCGTGGTGGTCGAGAAGACCGCCCGGGAGCTCACCGGCACGCCGTGCCTGGCGCTGGAAGAAACCGACCCGCCGAAGCAGGAGATCTGCTGCAGCCGGATGTTCGGCAAGCGCCTCACTGAGCTTGCCCCGATCAAGCAGGCGGTGGCCACCTACACCGGGCGCGCCGCCGAGAAGCTGCGGGCCCAGGGCTCGCTGTGCAAGCGCATGCGGGTGAGCATCCGCACCGGGCTGTTCAACCCCGATGAGCGCCACCACGTGCAGGGCGTGCTGGTGGAGCTGCCTTACCCCAGCGACGACACCTTGCTGCTGACGCGGATGGCGACCGAGGCGGTGGCGCGGATCTACCAGGCCGGTTACCGCTACAGCAAGGCCGAGGTGCTGCTACTGGATCTGCGCCAGCCGGGGGAGTTCAGCGATGACCTGTTCGCGCAGGGCCAGCCGTTGGCGAGTGGCCGGCTGATGTCTGTGCTGGACGAGGTCAACGGGCGCTATGGGCGGGGGACGCTCAGGGCCGGCAGCGTGCCCGCAGCGCCCGAGTGGGGGATGCGCCGGGCGATGATGAGCCCGTCCTATACCACGCGGATCGAGCAGTTGTGGACGGTGGGTTCACGGTGAGCGGTACGTTTTTAGAAGCCTATCGCTCTTCTCGCGTATGCCATAAGCGCAGCAGGTAGATGGTGGAGCCTACGACTTCATAACGCATCTCGTAGTGCCCGACCAGAATCCGCCGGACATCGCGCGGATCGAATTCTTCCAGCCGCTCGCCGATACGCGGGTTGGTCAGCAGCGTGCTCGGGGCTGCCGTGAGTTGCTGCACTGTGCGGGCTGCCGCAGGCTGATTCACCGGCGCCAGATGGTCGTAGAGTCGAGCCAGGTCGGACAGGGCTTTGCTGGTCCATTTCAATTCCATCAGCGCGGTACCGGCAGCGGAGCAGAGCTGCTCAGGCTGTCGGCCCAGGCCTGGACGGCCTGGTGGTCGATCACGCGGCCGGCATCGACATCGGCCAGGGCTTCGCGGGTCAGGCGGCTACGTTCTTCCTCCTGGTCGAGCCAGGCGCACAGGGCTTGCTTGACGATCCAGTTCTTGGAGCGCTCCAGGCGCGTGGCGACTTCATCGACGCGTTCGGCCAGCTCCACCGGGACGTGAGCGGTGACTGATCGGGTTTTCGCGGTGCTGTTCATGGTGATTGCTCCAAGATGCCAGGCTGTGGGGGCCCGTCGAATGCGGGGTGTCGCCTGGTAGGCTGCAGTCGGGACGGCCACTTGGGTGGAATGTCTCAGCCGTAGCTTGCTGAAAATTGATTTGAAGTTAATCGTAATTAATAAAAATGCATCGTCAAGAGCGCAGTCAGAATAACCCCGCCAGCACCACTGCAGAAACTACCGTCAGTTCTTTATAAAGTATCCGAAGCCATCCCGCGCTCGATCAGGCAGCACGTTAGTGGCTTGCCCATGGCCTTGCGTAACGTGCCCACATAGTGGCACTGCGTTTCGGGACGTTCTACGGTATGCCGCTTTGCGAGCCCTGGCGCGCCGAAAAGAGCCAATCCACCGGCGCCCCCGACCACACCCACGCCTTCATCCCACCCCGGTACCAGTAAACCTGCCGATAACCCAGGGCAATGGCGCGCAACGCGCTGTTGTAGCTCAACCAGCTCTGGGGACCATGACAATAGAAAACCAGCGCCCGCGCCTTGTCACCCTGGGTCAACGCAGCGAGGTCCTTGGCCAGGCGTTGCTGGGTCTGGTCACTGAAATTGCCGCCCTCGGCCGAGTAATGCAGGTCGAGGGCACCCGGTACGCCGATGCTGCCTCCCATCGAAGCAATCACCACGGGCGGATTAGCGGCGGCGAGTGCGCTGGCCAGCTCGGGCGTAGTGATCAGCTGGCCGCCGGGAATGCGGGTGGGTGTATCGCTGCCAAGGTTCGGCCCGGCGTGCAGCTCAGCGGTGGGCTCGATAGCCGTGGCCGCCAGCGCCTCGGCGGGCTCACCGTAGCGGCTTTGGTAGAACGCATTGAACCCTGGGCCACTGGCCTTGAGGTTCATGAACTGCCGGGCAACGGCGTCCACCCGGCCATCGTTCCCCACGTGAAACAGATCGCCGCCCACGATGACACGGCGCGAGCCTGGCATCACCAGGGTGTCGTCGCGCCTGGCCATCTGCTGAAAGTCGACCGGCTCGTCATACCGCAAGCTCGCGCCACTGGCACGCAGCACCGCCTTGTTGCAGGTGGCTACACAAGCCAGACGGGCTTCATCGACGGGCCCGATCACCTTGAAGCCGTCCTCTGGCGGCGTGGTCCAGAAACCCAGCTTGTCGGGGGCATCCCGCCGTGGCCCTTGGCCGGCCTGCTGGCGCAGGGTTTCGATCAGCGCCAGGCTCAGGGTCGAGCGGTCGAAATACAGGCTCTCGACCCGCTCGCGGTAGGCCCGTGCCACCGTCGAGACCCCGGGGTTGTCCTTGTCGGCCTGCTGCGCCGGGCGGAAGTAGGCCGCCTTGTCCAGCGCCTGCTGGCGGTTGCCCAGCAACGGCACCTCCACGTCCTGGTAGGCCTTGTACATCAGGGCCCTGAAGCGGCTGTCGGTGAACAGGGTCTTGCGGTGGGTGCCTTCGAAGCCATCGTCCACGCCAGCGTGCACGCCCAGCAGTTCGAAACGGGCGTTGCCGGGGTTCCACACCAGCAGGGGCCCGCCAGAGTCGCCGAACCAGATGTTGCAGTAGTGGTTGAACAGGATGGTCCGTTGCTGGGCGTTGTAGCTGTGCCGGCTGATGTCCAGGGTGCACTGCTTGAGCGAGGGCGCGACGAAGCTCAGCCTGGCCATGGACAGCTTGAACAGGTCGCCGGGGTAGCCGATGGCGGCGACGTTCAGTTGCGCCGAGCGGGCGGCGTCGAAGCTGTCGGCGAAGGCCAGCGGCGTCACCGGCGTGGCGGGCGCCTTGCGCAGGCGCAGGAGGGCCCAGTCCGCGCCACCCTTGTGCTGGTAGCTGACCAAGGTGGCCGGGATCACCTCCTTCTGCGCGGCCGAGCGTTCGAATACCACCTGCACCTTGCTTTTGCGGTCGGTCTTGTCGACGCAGTGGCCGGCGGTGACCACCAGGGTCGGCGTGCCCACCACGGCACCGCTGCAGCTGCCGGCCTGGGCTTTCACCTGCACCAGGGCGTCATAGGGCGGCTGGCTGAAATCGGTGATGAACTGGCGGTCTTCCTCGACGCCGATACTTCGCCACAGCGAGGGTACCGGCTTCAGGCCCGCCGTGGGCAAGGGCAGGGGCGCAGGCTGGTCTAGGCTGGCCAGGTCCGCTTCGCGCAGGTAGCCCACCAGGCCATACACCGCCTGGCGGTCGGGACGCACCTGCGGTTGCCGGTCGAGAAAACGCGTTACCGAGGCTGTGTCGATAGGGTTCAGGTAGCCCAAGGTATCCGGGTAGGGGCCTTCGCTGGCTGCAATCACCGCCAGCCAGCCGGGCGCCTGGGCCGGGCGTGCATACACCAGGTGCCAGCGCCCGATGTCCTGGATCACCGGGGACGCGGGCTCGGGCTTGAGGCGAACCTGCACGGGGCGCAGGCTCAGGTAGCGAGTGCCGGGCGCATGGCGCAGCCCCCAGGGGATATCCTGCCCGTTGTGCTCGGCGAGGTTGCCGAAAAACGTCTCGCCGCCATAGCGGTTGTCCCCGGGCTTGCCCTCGGGAGTGACGATGGCGGCGGCAATCTCGGCCCAGTGGCGCTTTTCGTCCAGCGTGCGGGCATCGTCCATCAAGCGCCAGGCGCGGCGGATATCGCCGCCGGCCACCGCCTTGCGGTACCAGGGCATGGCCAACGGGGCAAAGCTGTCGTGCAGGCAGGTGTCGAAGTAGGTGTCACCGATCTGCACCATGGCGTCGGTGTCGCCTGCGTCGGCGCGGCGCAGCAGGGCGGGCAGGTTGCGCCCCTGTTCCACCCACTGGCGGGCCTTGGCGGCATCCGGCTCGACACCTGGCTGGTCGATGAACAGGCAGCCGTAGCGCTGGGCAGCGGCCGGGTCGCCGGCTTCGGCCTGGGCGCGCAGGGTGCTCAGCGTTTGGTTGTCGACGGCGTCCACCGCAGCATGGGCGGGGCAGGCGAGGGCCAGGGCCAGCAATGGCCAACAGCGTCGGCATGGAAGGCTCACGGTGTACTCCAGCAGTCAGTCGCCTGGCTGGCCCGGTGGCGCCGGGCCAGTAGCAGGCAATTATAGGTGCTGGCCTGGGCGCGCTCTGATTGTCATCGCCAGCGTCAAGGGGCGCCCCTGCGGCAGTTTGACGCCGGTTTCTTGGACAAATCTTGTAATACAGGCAGTTTCATAGTAACTAGTGGCCCCTAGCCATGAAACGCCAGGAAAGGCAGCGTACCCGCGGGAATGGAGTCCCTGTCACCACTCCCCCCTTATCGCCCCGGCGAGCCTGCCAGCAGGCCCGTTGTCGGTGTGCGCACGCGCCTTTTTCAAGCGGGTTTACAAGGATGCTGCCGGGCACGGCGGCCAGGCATCCGGCACTGACGCTGAAAACGCCCGCTGCAGCGGGCAGCAAAGAGGAAGGGAAATGTTCGGCTCCAGCTTCATGCGGCCCACTGCGCTGGCCGCGGCGGTCGCGCTCGGATTGAGTGGTTGCGCCACCATCGACAAGACGCTCGGTGACAACTCCAATGGTTTCGCTTGCGGTGCCGGCGCGCTGGCCGGTGCCGTGATCGGCGGGGCGATCGTGGCGGCGGCGGGGGGCAACGGCAAGCAGATCGCAGCAGGCTCGGTGGCCGGCGGAGCAGTGGGCTGCGCCGCAGGCTATGCCTATAAGCAGCGCGTCGATCGGCTCAAGGCGGTCGCCGCCCAGGAAGGGCTGCAGGCGCAGGTGCGTGAAATCGAGGTGGTCGATGCCAGCACCGGCAAGAAAGCCTCGGTCGGCCTCGAGGCCCAGGTGCAGATGCAGGAGATGTTCCCCTCCGGCTCCGCCACCCTGACCGCCGATGGCACGCGCAAGCTCAGCGCCCTGGCCCGGGAATTCGCCAGCAACCGTGGCAAGGCCGAACCCGGCAAGCCGAGCAAGAAAGTGCTGGTGGTCGGGCACACCGACTCCAGCGGCAGCGCCGAGCTGAACCAGCGGCTGTCCGAGCAGCGCGCCCGCGCCGTGGGCGATATCCTCGCCAGCGCCGGTATCGCCCGCCAGGACATCTATTACCAGGGCGCCGGCGCCTCGCGCCCACTGGCCGACAACGCCAGTGATGCCGGGCGCGCGCAGAACCGCCGCGTCGAGTTCGTCGAGGTGGACAACGAGCAGGTGCTGGTCAAGCGGGTCAACGACGAGCGCAGCAACGCCAAGTACCTGGCCCATGGCACGGCGGCCCAGCCCAAGGTGAAGGCCCAGGCGCCGAGCAAGCAGGCCAAGGTCGCCAAGACCAGCCGTGCGCCTGCGCCGGTGAATAACGACAAGGCGCCGACCTTGCCCGACCAGCCTGCAGCGGCGGTCATCGTGCAGCTCGATGGCAAGGGCGGCATCGACTTTGGCGGGGAGCCGGTCACCAGCACCCAGTCGGTACTGGCCTCGAACATCACGCCCAAAAGCTCGACCTTCTCGATCATCAGCCCGGCCTACGCCAGCGCGCCGGTGACCTCGTGCGTGGGCGACCTGCCGCGGGTCGAGGGTGAGGTGAAGAACCTGGCCACCGGCGCCACCCTGAAGGACTACAGCACCAACGATTTCTTCCCTGGCCTCAACGGCCAGGTCTGGGGCAGCAAGGTCAATGGCCATGTGGCCACGGTCGGCCCGGTGGGCATCCTGCGCGACAACGCCCAGGTGGCGGTGGCGCCGAAGATGCAGTTCATCTCCAACTTCGCCAGCGGCTCGAAGAAACAGAGCCCGGTGTACAGCTCGGTGGCCAACACCTATGAAGGTGAAACCCAGATCCTCTATAGGGTCTTCGCGGTGGACCAGAAGAAAACCCCCGTCACCTGCATGGACATCGTCTTCGACAAGCGTGCCGGCTCCGCCGTCGCCGGCGAGATCTACTACCCCAAACAGAACAACGCCTACGTCGCCCAGTTCAAACCCAAGCTTGCGCGCTAACAGGACCAACCAATGCTAGATGCCATCCGCACATTCTTTTCGCTTTACTGGCACATCGTGGTGCCGATCGTCACGACCCTGTTCCTGGCGATCCCGATCATCACCCACTGGTATGAGGTGCGTTACTGGCTGATGAGGCTGCGTATCGACATGCCATGGTTCGGGCGCGTTGCCCGTTGGGTCAAGCACCCAGGCTCGCGTGAGGAGCGTAACGAGGAGTGCCCGAGCGCCGTCGGTTTCTATGAGTCCGAGGCGCAGCTGTGCCGCCTCTACGAATCCTACTACCACAAGCATCAGCCATCGGAAGCCAACTTCCGTCGCTGCCAGGACTACCTGCTCAAGATCGACGAAGACGACCGTAGCGAGAAAGGCTTCGGCCTGTGGTTGTTGATCATCGTGCTGATGCTGGTCGAGGCCAGCGCGTTCGGCTTTGCCCTGGCGCCGTTCGCCCTGACCCTGGCAACGCCCAACACCGCCATCGCCGGTGCCTTCGCCTTCGGCCTGGTGATTTCGATCGTGGGTGTGCTGTTGTCCGAGTTCGCCGGTCGCCAGTTGTACCTGAACAACGTGGTGGCGAAGATCCTCGGCTATGAAAACGTGCGCGCCTCGGGTGCCGACGGCAACATGGTGGGCACCCACCTGGTGACCCTGGATACCACTCAGGACGATGATGGCAAGCCGCGTTACCAGCAGATGCTCAATCGGGTGAAGCTGCCCAAGAACGGCGACAAGCCGGCCAAGCGCTTCGGCCTGGTCATCGCCTATGCAGTATTCATAGCGGGCCTAGCGGTTGCGGCCTTCTGGGTGCGTACCGAAACCCTCAACGCTCAGGAAGCCGAGCTGATCGCCCATCCACCGGCAGTTTCGCAGGCGGCTGACGACTTCCCAAGTGGCGCCGACGACAGCTTCCCGGTACCGAGCGACATGCAGGGCATCGCCAACGAGGCGGCGGGCAAGTCGGCCCAGGACCAGATCGACGCGCTGCACCGCGCATCGCTTGTGACCTTCGCCGTGCTCAGTGGCCTGTTCATCTTCATCCAGCTCACCAGTACCTTGCTGGCCTACCGCTACGGCTTTGCTGGTACCCACTCGCGGGTGGCCTGGGACCTGGTGCACAAGTTCTCCAGCGCCAGTGACTTCGTGCGTTACCACGAAGCCAAGGCGCGCGATGTGGCCACCGACGGCCAGGATTCGCTGGGCAAGCTGCAGTCGCTGCAACTGAGCGTGTTCCGGGTCAATGGCGACGACCGCGAGCAACTGCGCAAGGACAACGCCAAGCGCACGTTCATGGTGTTCGTTGCCGAGCAGGAGACGCGCAGGGCGTACCGTCGGCATAAAGAGAGAGCCGGCGGCATGGCTGATGCCAGCCTCGAAGTGGTGAAGAACTATATCGAGAAGACCACCGACGACCTCAATGCCGCCGTCGCGGCCAATGATAACGCGCGCATTCAGGAGATCGCCGCTATTGCGCGCCAGCGTATCGCCAACATGAACGATCCGCGCCTGCAGCCTTACCGGGACCCGTTCAATGCTCTGGTGACCATGTTCAGCGCAGATGCCGCCCAACCGGCCATCGCGGTGACGGCAGCCGCACCGGTCACCGTGACCGTCGCGCCAGCCCCTGCGCCAGTCGCCGCACCGGCCCCGGTGGTGGAGGTGGCGGTCGCGCCTGCGCCGGTCGAGCCGGTTGCCCCGACACCCGCACCCGTTCAACCGGTGGTAGCCGCCGCGCCAGCGCCCGCACCTGCCGTCGGTGGGTTCGACCCGCACCAGTACGGTGACCTGACCGAGTTCCACGAGGACGACCTGGCCTACGTGGCACAGCGCCTGGGGGCCGAGCTCGACACGCTCAAGCGTGCCCGCCGCCTGCAGATGCTGGACAAGCCCAACAGCCAGCCGGCCTGACCGGACTCACCGCCCGCCGCGGCGTTGCCCACAGGGGCAGCGGCCTCGGCCCGGGCACACCCCCTTCGGAGATACGATGAAACTCAAGCGCCTGCTGCTTGCCCTGATCCTTGCGCCGAGCGCCCTGATGGCGGCCGAGCGCAATGACTTGCCAAGCTGCTACACCCAGGCCCGGGTCGACGAGTTCCGCAGCGCCCCCTCGGGGCGCCTGCTCACCGTCGTGGTCGACCAGACCACGCCCTTGACCACTGACCTGCAACGCACTGCATGGGGGCATATCAAGCGCTTCCTGCAGCCGGGCGACAAGCTGCGTCTGTACTCGTTCAGCGCCTACCTGGACGGGCACTACACGCGCCTGCAGTACGCCGCAGAGCTGGAAAAGCCCCTCGACGAGGCGGTGCTGGGCAATGTGCCGATGATGTCGGCGCGCAAGCTCGACAACTGCCTCAAAGGCCAGTCGGCGCTGTTGTACCAGCGTTTCGGCAAGGTGTTCGCCGGGGTCATGGGCAAGTCCAGCTCGGACATTCCGCGCAGCGAGATCCTGTTCAGCCTCAAGGCGGTCGGCGAAGACCTGCAGAAGGCCGAAAACGTCAACGAGCACGTCATCCTGGTGATGTCGGACATGCTCGAATACAGCGACTTCGGCAGCTTCTACCAGGCCAACGGCATTCGCCAGATCGACCCCAACGTCGAGCTGGCCAAAGTGCAGAAGCAGAACCTGCTGGCCGATTTCGGCGGTGCGCGCATTTACGTGCACGGCGCGGCGTTCGTGCCGACCACGGCCAAGAACGGCTACCGCAGCGGCAAGATGATCCAGAACCTGGAAACCTTCTGGCGCGCCTACTTCGACAAGTCCAACGCAACCTTGCAAGGCTTCGGCAACCCGGAGCTGACCGCCACCCTGGAGTGATGGCACGGCTGTGCTGCGCGCCGCGGTCGCAATGGCGGCAGCACGCAGCACCTGGTGGCTGGCCGAATTCGAAAAATTACGGTCACAGGGCTGTGCTTTACATATGGAAATCCGTATATTCGCATTTCCATATGTATCACCCCTTCGCGGGTAAACCCGCTCCCACAGGTTCACCACAACCTTCAACATTGTGGTGAACCTGTGGGAGCGGGTTGACCCGCGAAAGGGCCGGCAGCGTCAAAAGAGAATCAAGCAGCCACCCCGGCATCCGCCGTCAGCCCCAGCTCTTCGATCGCACTGATCGCACACTGCTCAAAGGTTTTGCCATGATCACCCCACCCGAGCTCTTCAAGAGCCTGGCGGACGAGACCCGCGCTCGCGCCACCTTGCTGATCGCCCAACTGGGCGAGCTGTGCGTCTGCGAACTGATGTGCGCCCTGGACGACAGCCAGCCCAAGATCAGCCGCCACCTCGCCCAGTTGCGCAGCAGCGGCCTGCTGCTGGATCGCCGCCAGGGCCAATGGGTGTACTACCGTCTCAATCCGCAATTGCCTGCCTGGGTGCACGAGGTGCTGCAGCTGACGCTGCAGGCCAATGCCACGTGGCTGCAGGCCAACGCCACACGCCTGCAGAACATGCAAGAGCGCCCGGTGCGCACTGCCGCCTGCTGCTGAACACCTGCCAAGCGAGGTCCCCATGCTGGTCGCCGTTGCCGTCTTCATTTTCACCCTCACCCTGGTCATCTGGCAGCCCAGGGGCCTTGGCGTCGGCTGGAGCGCCACGCTGGGCGCGATCATCGCCCTGGCCGTGGGCGCGGTCTCGCTGCAGGACATCCCGGTGGTGTGGGCCATCGTCTGGAATGCCACCGCCACCTTCATCGCGATCATCATCATCAGCCTGCTGCTGGACGAGGCGGGTTTCTTCGAGTGGGCGGCCCTGCATGTGGCGCGTTGGGCGAGGGGCAGCGTTCATCGCCTGTTCGCCTTTTGCATCCTGCTTGGCGCCGCCGTTTCGGCGCTGTTCGCCAACGATGGTGCGGCGCTGATCCTCACCCCCATCGTCATGTCGATGCTGATCGCGCTGCGGTTTTCCCCGGCAACCACCCTGGCGTTCGTCATGGCCGCCGGTTTCATTGCCGATACGGCCAGCCTGCCGCTGGTGGTGTCGAACCTGGTGAACATCGTCTCGGCCGACTATTTCGGCCTGGGTTTCGCCGACTACGCCGCGGTGATGGTGCCGGTGAACCTGGCCAGCATTGGCGCTACCTTGCTGGTGCTGTGGCTGTTCTTCCGCCGTGACCTGCCGCAGCGCTACCCGGCCGACACCTTGCCGGCGCCGAGCTCGGCGATACGTGACCCGGCCACCTTCGCCGTCGGTGGGGCGACGCTGCTGTTGCTGCTGGTCGGCCTGTTCGCCCTGGAGCCGCTGGGCATCCCGGTCAGCGTGGTGGCGGGCGTGTGCGCGGCGTTGCTGTTCGCGGTCGCCGCCCGTGGCCACCGCATCTCCACCCGCCGGGTACTGCGCGAGGCGCCCTGGCAGGTGGTGATCTTCTCCCTGGGCATGTACCTGGTGGTGTACGGGCTGAAGAACGCCGGCCTTACCGACCTGCTTGCCCGGCTGCTCGATCAGCTCGCCGCCCACGGCCTGTGGAGCGCCACCCTGGGCACCGGCCTGCTCGCGGCGCTGCTGTCGTCGGTGATGAACAACCTGCCCAGCGTGCTGGTCGGGGCGCTGTCGATCCAGGCCAGCGGCGCCGAGGGCCTGGTGCGCGAGGCGATGATCTACGCCAACGTCATCGGTTGCGACCTCGGGCCGAAGATCACCCCCATCGGCAGCCTGGCCACGCTGCTGTGGCTGCACGTACTGGCGCGCAAGGGCATGCGCATCAGCTGGGGTTACTACTTCAAGGTCGGCCTTGTGCTGACCTTGCCGGTACTGCTGATCACCCTGTCGGCCCTGGCGCTGCGCCTGAGCCTGTGACACCCACCACCCTGCGAAGGAGCTTTCATGCGAGTCCTGTTCATGTGCACGGCCAACAGTTGCCGCAGCATCCTCAGTGAAGCGGTGTTCAACCACCTGGCGCCGCAAGGCTTCCAGGCGGTGAGCGCCGGCAGTTTTCCCAAGGGCCAGGTGCTGCCGCGCAGCCTGGCGACCCTGCAGCAGGCCGGCATCGCCATCGCCGGCCTGAGCAGCAAGGGTAACGATGCCTTTGCCGACAACCCGCCGGACATCGTCATCACCGTCTGCGACAAGGCGGCGGGCGAGGCCTGCCCGGTGTACTTCGGCCCGGCGCTGAGGGCCCACTGGGGGCTGGAGGATCCGTCCGAGGTGGTGGGTGACGAGGCGGCGGTCGATGCGGCCTTCCAGGCCACCCTGGCCCGTATCGAGCGGCGATGCATGGCGTTCTTCGCGTTGCCGTTCGCCGCGCTGGAACCCGAGGCGCTCAAGCGCGAGTTGCAGCGTATTGGCGGGCTTTGACCCTTTGCTGCTCGGAAGGGCTGCACAGCAGCCCCGGCAATCTTGAGCCAGGCTCGAGATCCTGGGGCCGCGCTGCGGCCCTTTCGCGGCACAAGGCCGCTCCTACAGGTTTCTGCGTCAATCGTTGGTAAGCATCAACGCAGCTTGAGCAAGCGGTCCAGCGAAAAGGCCCCGGCCCCTCGGGCAATCAGCAACAACAGCAGGCCGGCCCAGGTCAGGTGGGTGGGCCACGCATCGGGGTAGACGAACACTTCGATGACCGTGGTCATGCCAAGCAAGGCCAGGGCCGACAACCGGGTCAGCAGGCCGAGTACCAGCAGCAGCGGGAACAGGTGCTCGGCATAGGCGGCCAGGTGCGCCGCCAGCCAGGGTGAGAGCAGCGGCAGGGCGTATTCGCTGCGGAACAGCTCGTAGGTGCTGGGGGTGATGGTCAGCAGGCCTTCGACCTTGGTGCGGCCGGACAGGAAAAACACCGAGGCGATGCCAAACCTGGCCACCAGGCACAACAGGTTGTCGCCCAGCAGATGTTGCAGGCGTTCGGCAAGCCGGTTCCAGTGGTGGCGCAGGCTGTTGGCCGACCCGCTGGGGTGGGTGATGTCCATGGCAGCTCCTTCAGGCGAATGTGAGTGGACGAAAAGCCCGGGCTTGCAACAGCCGGCCGAGCAGGTCGGTAAAGTCCAGGTCGGGTTGGGCTTGCAGCGCGAGCTGCGATGCCTGGTCCAGCGTCAGCCCGCCGGCACAGGCCTGGAGAAAGGCGCAGCCACCGTGTTCCAGGGGGTGATGGCGCACACCGTCGGCATCGCCGCTCAGCAGCACACCTTCGGCGACCCAGGGCTGGTCCTGCGGCCAAGCCAACTGTTCGCGGCTGCAGCGCCAAAGGCTGTACGCAGGATGCTGCGCGAACCAGTGCCAACGTACGCTGGCGCGCGGGCGCAGATGGCTGTGTGCCAGGTCGCCGGGGGTCATGCCGGCCAGTTCGGCGAGGTCCAGGCAGGGATCGCAGGGCCCGCTGAAGGCCTCGTTCCACAAGCGGTCCAGGCGCGCGACATCGGCCAGGTAAGGAAGGCCGTGCTGCGCCTGCATCGCTTCGAGAAAGGCCGCAAAGGTTGCGCCGTAGTGAATCAGCCGGGCATCGCTGGGCGGTGACTGCTGCGCATAGGCTGCCGCCGCATCGCCCATCCAGGCTGGGCCAACCAACTGCTCGACACTTGGGAAGTTGGCGCGCAGGGCATCGACACAGCCAGCCAGCACCGTGTTGCGGTACACCGCAAACGCCGGCTGCTCGGTCAACGCCGCCAGTTGTGGCGCCGGCCGCCCTTGCAGCGCGTCGACGAATGCGTCCTGGAACTGGTGCAAAGAAGGATTCATGACAAGCCTCCAGTGTGTTCCAGCATTGCCTGGGCCCGGTCGCGCTCGGCGAGCAGCGCGTTGAAAGGGGGAAGCTTGTCGTCACGTTCAATCAAGGTCGGGCGTGGCCCGATGCGCTCGATCAACCGTTGGTACAGCGCCCAGACCGGCTCGGCGATGCTGGCGTCATGGGAATCGATCAGCAGCGCGCCCTGATCGTCGTGGCTGTACCCGGCCAGGTGCACCTCGGTCACGGCGTGGGCCGGGAACCGGTGGAGGTAGTCGGTCGCGTCGAAACCAAGGTTGTGTGCGCTGACGTGCACATTGTTGACGTCCAGCAGCAAGCCGCAGCCGGTACGCCGGACCAGCTCGGCGAGGAAATCGATCTCGTCCCAGTCATGCCCCTGCAACTGCAGGTAGTGGCTGGGGTTCTCGATGGAAAGGTGCCGCCCCAGGGCCTCCTGGCTGCGCTGGATATTGTCGGCGATGCGCCCCAGCGCCTCGCTGCTGCGGGGGAAGGGCAGCAGGTCGGGGTGGTACTGGCCGCGCCAGGCCGACCAGGCCAGGTGTTCGGACACCAGTGCCGGGCGTACCTCATCGATCAAGGCACGCAAACGCCGCAGGTGTGTGGCATCCGGTTCAGCATCGGCTGCCAGTGACAGCGCAACGCCGTGCAGCGACAGCGGATGCTGCTCGGCGATGCGCGTAAGCCAGGCGAGCCGTGGGCCGCCGACCATGTAGTTTTCCGGGTGGACTTCGAACCACAGCCCGTCGGCGCGCTGGGCCAAGGCCTGGGCGTAGTGCTCGGCCTTGAGCCCGAGCCCGGCGCCCAGCCGCGTGTTGCCGTTCATGGTCGGCCTCCTGCACTCAGGACTTGATCGGGGTCAGCGAGCCCATGCCAGTAGGGGTCTTGATCGAGGTGCAGGAACCGGCCGGGACGTTCTTCCAGTGCATGCCGTCATAGTCTTTTTTGGCACTGCCGGCGCAGGTGGTGCCGGCGCCAGCCTTGCAGTCATTCTTGCCGGCCATGGCAACGCCGTAGCATTTCTCCATGGCGGCACCGGTGCCGGCGGGTTGGGCGGTTTCTGCGGCCATGGCGACGCCTGCCAGCGAGGCGAGGGCAAGGGCGGCAGTGGTGAGGGCGAAGGCTTTCATGGTGGGTCTCCAAAGGATGGGGCCGTGGCGAATTACCGGCGGCTCATGGACTAATTCGCCGCACTCGTCCTTCGGGTTACAGCCACTACAAAATATTTCTCGCAATCTGCGCAGGCCACCTACCTTATTGAGGCAGGCCGACGTTCACACGGCAGGGGTGTGCGACAGGGGCCGGTGAAAAGAAACGCGGCGAGGGTGTAACCCAGGCGGCCAATGCAACGAACTAATGATCAGGCAGTGCTCAATGCGCGCGAGTTACAGTTGCAGGCTTTGCTGCTGCGCGGGCTCTCGGGCGATGCAGTGGCATACCGCGATTTTCTGGCGGCTCTGGCGTTGCATGTGCGTGGCTTTTTGCAACGGCGCCTGGCCTGGCGCCCCAGCGAGGTCGAGGACCTGGTGCAGGAAGTGCTGCTGGCGGTGCACAACGCGCGTCATACCTACCAGGCGCAGCAGCCATTGACTGCCTGGGTGCAGGCGATAGCCCGCTACAAGCTGGCCGATCATCTGCGCAGCTTCGCCCGCCACGAGGCACGCAACGAGCCGCTGGACGATGACACCGACCTGTTCGCCGGCACCGGTGCGGAGCCGGCCGAGGCCAGCCTGGACCTTGAACGCTTGCTCGAGCAATTGCCGGCACGTCAGCGCCTGCCCATCGTGCACGTCAAGCTTGAGGGGTTGTCGGTGGAGGAAGCAGCACGCCGCACCGGTCTCTCCAGTTCGGCGGTCAAGGTGGGCATACATCGAGGGCTGAAAGCCTTGGCCAGGCTGATTGAAGGCAGGAGTAACCATGAACACCGATGACTGGATTGACCTGCTGGCTCGCCACGAGGGCCCGGTGGATCGGCACGTATCGGCCAAGCGCCTGGGGGTTGCACTGCTCGCTGGCTTGCTCGGCGCGGTGCTGATGACAGTGGCCATCTACGGTGTACGCAGCGATCTAGGTGAGGTCGCCCGCACGCCACTGTTCTGGGCCAAGGTTGCACTGCCCGCCAGCCTGGCGCTGCTCGGGTTGTGGCTGACCCAGCGGCTGGCCCGGCCGGGTGTGAAGGGCGGTGCCTTGTGGGGGCTGCTTGGCCTGCCCTTGGTGCTGGTCTGGCTGGGCGCGGCGATCAGTCTGCTCGGTACCCCTGTCGAAGCCCGCGCCGACCTGGTTCTGGGCCGCACCTGGCGCACCTGTGCCTTGAACATCGCCTTGCTGTCGCTACCCTGCCTGATCGCTGTGTTCTGGGCCTTGCGCGGCCTGGCGCCAACCCGCCTGCGCCAGGCGGGAGCCGCTGGCGGATTGCTGGCCGGTTCGACGGCAACCCTGGCCTACTGTCTGCATTGCCCGGAGATGGGCGTGCCGTTCTGGGGGCTCTGGTATGTGTTGGGGATGTTGCTGCCGACACTTTTTGGGGCGGTTATCGGCCCGCGACTGTTGCGCTGGTGATTGCCCATCACAAGGTTGCAGGGCCAGCCTTGCGCTGGCCCTGCTGGCCCTTTGTTACCGGGTAGGTTGCAGGAAGGGGTTGCCCTTGTGCTGCAGGTACTGCTGGCCAAACCAGTACGAGGCGTAATCGGTGATATGACCGATATCGCGGTACACCGGCACCCCGTCGATGGCCATCAGGCAGGCGCCGTCCCGGCACTGGGCATCCTTCGGATCAATGATGATCAGCTCTGGATAAGCCTCCTGCGCGGCCTTGAACAGTGCTGTGAGCTTGGGCTCTTCAACGCCATCCCAAGGTTGCTGGTTGCAATGCGCGCTTTCGGCCGCGACGCCGAACATCCCACGCATTTTGATGTTGCGGTACACGCAGTTGTTGACGTCGGCCGGCATGAGCATGTTGGCCTTGACGATTACCGGAATGGCACCGGCCTCACGGATGACCTGCAGCCCTTCAAGCAGTGCGGCCTTGAGGCGTTGGTTGGAGAGCGCCTCGGTACGCTCGTCCTCCAGGGAGTTGACCACCCTGTCGGTGTTCACGTAGTTCTCCCAGATCTGGCCGAGCATCACGTACTTGTACTGATTCTGCTTGATCAGTTGGTAATAGTCGGCGCTGGCCGCGTGGCAGGTGACGTACAGCTCCTTGAACTTGTACCAGTCGTAGAGGTATACGCCAGGCAAGGTCAGGCAAGCGGAGAAGGATTGCGCCATGACCGAGATGTTCGCGTCCTTGGCCAGGGTATCGATGAAACCCCACTCCTGGTTGGAGAACGAGTCGCCGATCAGCAGCGCCTTGGTTGGCGACTGCACGTCACCCATGGCGCAACGCTCGTCCGAGCCATCACGGGCACCTTCCAGGCATTTTTCACGGTGAGGCACTTCGGCGGCCTTGAGGCGGGTCAGGACGCCGTTGGTACCGTAGTCGAAGCGGGCGGGCCAGCCGTCGGCCTTCTTCCCGGCGGCATGCAGTGCCGACAGGCCGATGGCCGGCACGATCAGCATCAGCACCAGGGTCTTGGTGAAGCCCAGGCGCGAGTGGCGCAGTGGTTTTTCCACCAGCAGGTAGGACAGCGTGGCCAGGGCGAAGGTGAGGGCGAAGTAGCTGGCGATCACCGTTGGGGTCTTCTCCATGCCCAGGTAGTTGACGGTGGCGATGATCGGCCAGTGCCACAGGTACAGCGAGTACGAAATCAAACCGATCAATACCACCGGCCGGGCCGACAGCAGCCTGGAGGTGATGCTGGAGGGGCCGACGAACAGCAGCGCGGCGGTGGCCAGGCAGACCAGCAGCGCGTGGTGGTCCGGATAGCTCGCCACCGGGATGACCTGCAGGGCGGTCAGGACGATGGCCAGCAACGCAACCAGTGCGATGGCCGAGGCCATGACCTTGCCAGGCTGTTTTCTGCCGTTGCCCAGCACGGCGACGCAGGAACCGATCATCAGTTCGAAGATGCGCGCTGTGAAGAAGTAGTAGCCATGCCCATAGAAGGCCTTGGAAATGTACAGGGCGGCGCCGAACGACAGCAGCGTCAACAGTACACAGGCATAGCCCAGCTGGCGTTTGCTCAGCGAGCGGTTCAGCAGCCACAGCCCCAGCGGCAGCACGATGTACCACTGCCACTCGATGGCCAGCGACCAGGTGTGCATGAGCAGCAGGGTCGCGGCATCCGCCGTCGCATAGCCGCCCGTTGCCTTGCCGAAGTACTGGTTTGACAGCAGCAGGCTTGTGTACTTTTCGCTCTTCAGGAAATTGACATAGTCATAGGGCAGGTACAGGACGGTGGCCACGGCCAGGGTACCGACCAGCAGGGCCAGCACTGCTGGCTGAAGCCGCCAGATCCGTCGCGCGTAGAACCCGGAGAACGTGAACGTGCCCTTTTCCATGGACCTGAGGATGATCGACGAGGTCAGGTAGCCGGAAATGACGAAGAAGATATCGACGCCGATGAACCCCGACGGGAACAGCGTGAGCCCGCCATGGAAGACCAGCACCAGCAGAACGGCAATCGCGCGCAGCCCGTCGATGTCCGCTCGATAATCAACAGTTCTTGCGGTGCCTTGGGCCGGCTGGGTAGTCGTTGCACCGCTGGGCGGAAGAACGTTTGAAACATCGTGTGGCGTGAGCGGATAGCTTTTGTCGTTTGACACAGTGGTAGTCCTTAATTCCCTTCCAATCGCCTTCAGAATCCAGGCAGCACGCAACGTGCCTGCGAGTGGGCCCGCAGGGCACGACAGCTTCCATGGTGAACAGCGCAGGCGTCGCCCAGGGCAGGGCCCCGGCTGCCGGCGCGTATCGTACAGGCCTTTTGTCATTGCATTCCATTTCAATTGCTTGGCGAATGGGCGAGGGAGGCCACAGGTGCCGTGATGATGGCCCGGGCAGCCTCCATTGCCCAATCGAAAACCTGCCTCGGCACATCGGGAAACATTGTGAAAGCGCTGGTTACACAGCCGCGCGTCAGCGGCTGCTCCGCAGAGCCATAGTCAATCCCGCGTGTGTGCTCTGGCAGAAGCTGTCGGAGCGCCACTGGTCGCCTGAGGCAATGGAAGACTGGCATTCGCCTTGGGTGTGTACGATGATTTTCGTATAGACAAGGATGTCCCATGCAAAGAGGCTTCAAAGCAGCGAGGCGCGCAGTGATCGCAGCCCTCGAAGCGGGTGATTACCTGCATGCGTCACGCGGCGATATCGAGGTGAAGAACCTGTTGGCGACTGGAGCGGTTACGGCGGCGCAAGTCATCGACGTCATCCTCGCCTGCAACGGCACCCATTACCGCAGCAGCCCTCATCACACCGTGGCATCGGTCGAAGTTCACCTGATCAGGTGGCACGGTTGGTACATCAAGTTCTATTTTCTCGAGCCAGACACCTGGTTCATCAGCGTTCATCAGTGAGTACCCAGGCGATGACAATTCTTTTCGAAGGCGATACCGGCAAGGCGCTCTGCGAGCATTGCCAGGCCGTGGTAACCACGCGTTACCTGCGCCGTGACGTGCCGTTCAGTGATGGGCAAGGCGTGGCACGGGACATTCTGGTGGGCGTGTGCGATGGCTGCGATACGGTGGTCGCCATCCCGCCGCAGTCCACCCCGGCAATCCGCGAGGCGCGCAAGCAGCAGCTCAAGTCCATCGAGGCGCGGCTGCCGGCGGTGTATCTGGATGTGCTCGACGCGGCAATGCAAGCGGTCAGCAGCGAGGCAGGGGCACACTTGCGCAAGCTGTTCCTCGCCCATTATTTCCATTGGCTGGTGCAGGCCCGCCAGGAGGCAGGTCTGCAACCCGGCCACGAGGCCTTCGTCCAGGCACTTGACGCGCAGCGGCGTCAGAGGGGGTTGCCGGCGTCCGGAGCCACGCGTCGGTTGTCGATGAAGGTCAACGCGCACATGGCCGAGGACTTCCTGACGCTGCTGGGGCAAACCCGGATGAGTCAGACCGAGCTGCTAAAGGCGGTGATCGCAAGAATCCAGGTGGATGTGCTCGAGGCGCGTGATCCGCAGGTGATCGAGGCGCTGCAGCGGCTGACGCGGCTGGCGGGTTAGGTCGGGTCGGGTGAGCCTGATTCATCACATGTGAGGCTTGCGGAGCTCATGATCCAGGCGTAACGTGCATCACATGTGAGACAAGGACACCCCCCTTCGATGACAGGCAAGAAAAGCTCCACCGACTACATGCGTGACATGCGCGCCCGGCTCAAGGCCGCGGGCCTGGTCAAGCGTGAGCTGTGGATCCTGCCCGAGCACGCCGCCGCCCTGCGCGGTATCGAGAAGGCTTTACGTCAGCCCCACGCGGGCAAACAGGTCAGAACGGAGGATTTCATGACCGAGCACACCCACTGGACGATCGAAACGCTGCACGGCGCCTTGCAAGGCCTGGACGAGGTGCGCGGCGGGTCGATCGGCCTGTCCCTGCAACAGGGCGCCGAGCCCAGCCTCAAGCTGGTGATGAACGAACTGGACGGCCTGCCGCTGTACATCGCCGTGGCCGGTGAGCAGATCCTGGTCGACACGCTGCTGGTGCAAGCCAGCCAGGTGAAAGACCGCGCTGCATTCAACGATGCGGTGCTGCGTACCCGCGACGTGTTCCCGCTGTCGTCCATCGGCCTGCACACGCTGCCCTCGGGCGAGTCGGTGTACACCATGTTCGGCGCCCTGAGCGCGGCCTCGTCGTTGGACAACATCGTCCAGGAGATCCACACCCTGGCCGAAAACGTCATCACCGCCGCCGAAGATTTCGAAGTCTACTTCACCCACTGATTCCGGAGATTGCATCATGAGTTTGTTGAGAAAGATCGTCACCGCCCTGCGTGGCGGCGCTTCGGAAGTCGGTGAGGCGATCGTCGACTCCCAGGCCCTGCGCATCCTCGACCAGGAGATCCGCGACGCGGACAACAACCTGATCGATGCGCGCAACCAGTTGGTCAAGATCATGGCCAAGCACAAGACCGCGCAGCAGCGCATCACCGAGTTCGACAAGACCATCGGCGACTGGGAGCAGAAAGCCATTGCCGCGCTGGACAAGGGCGAGGAGGGCCTGGCCCACGAATGCGCGGCGCGCATCGCCGACCTGACCAACCAGCGTGACAGCGAGCAGGCGCTGGCCGACCAGTTCGGTGCGTCGGTGACGACCCTGACCGCCACCGTGAACAAGACCGAGGCGCAGATCAAGGGCCTCAAGCAACAGGTGGATCTGGTCAAGGCTCGCGAAAGCGTGCAGCGTGCCCAGGTCAGTGCGGCGTCGGCCACCGGCGGCGCCAATGGCAGCCTGGAAACGGCGGTCGGGTCGCTGGATCGCATCAAGAAGCGTCAGGCCGAGCGTGCCGCCGAGCTGGAAGCGGCGGCGGAGCTGGCGGGCAAGGCTGACGGCAGCGATCTGGAAGCACGCCTGAAGTCGGCTGGGATCGGCGCCAGCAACAGTGGTGCCGACGATGTGCTGGCACGCTTGAAGGCCAAGGCGGCCAAGCCGGCGGAGTGATTCGTCGAGTGGGCCGGCCTTATCGCGGGGCAGGCGCAAAAACCCTGTTGCAGACCCGTTGGCGGGGCACACGAAAAGCAGTATCGTGTCGCCCCCCCGCCAAAGGACTGCCGCGACCCAAGGGATTTTCAATGTCGCCTTCTGCCGACAGGCCCAGCCTGTTTGCTACAGCTCCAGTACTGGCTCCTGATCCGTCACCCTCTCACCCAGGAGATGCCCCGTGGGCTGGTTGAAACGCTTCATGGGCTTCGAAGCCCCCAAACCTGCCGCCAGCAGTCAGGCCCAAGGCAACCTGCCGTTCGGCCTGGGCAGTGGGCGCATGCTCAAGCTCGATCGCTCGCTCAAACTACTGCTCGACGGGCATTGCGAACTGGAGGTTCCCGAGCAGGAAGTGGTCTGGGCGATTGGTGAGGTTGACCTCGGCCAGTCTGTGCGCCTGGCGCGCTTCTATATGGAAGACGAGGACTACTGGCTGCAGGTGGTGATGAACGGCGCGTCCGCTGACGATGTCCGTGACATCATCCTGTTCGGTTACTACAGCGTGGTGCCGGTCACCAGCGACGCGGAGCTCAAGCGCCTGGTCGGCCCCGAGTCGAACATCGGCCTGCCGTACTACGAGCACGAAGGCTACGAGTTCGTTCGCCAGTGGGGCAGCGAAGAGGGGCAGACCGAGCTCACGCCGATCAGCGAGTGGGTCACCAGCCCCGAGACCAGCTACCGCATCCAGCACCTGTCGATGCTGTATGCCCGCGAAACCGGCCTGACCGATCGCCGCGAATTCCTCCTGCTGTCGGTGGAGGAAGACGAGGACGGCAATGTCAGCCTGACCACTTCGGTGGGTGTCACCCTGCAATCAACGGACTTCAACGTCATCTGACAAGGATTCACCATGCTCGACGCACTTCGCATGTCGCTCAACGCCCAGGCAGTGATCGGCTTCATTCTCTACATCAGCGTGGCGCTGGTGCTGTTCTGGCTGTTCCAGTTCATCTACACGCACCTCACCCCGCACCGCGAATTCGCCCTGATCCGCGACAATAACAGCGCCGCCGCTATCGCCCTGGGCGGCGCGCTGATCGGCTTCTCGCTGCCGGCCAGCAACATCATCGCCTACAGCGTCGGCCTGCTCGACTTCGTGGTCTGGGTGGTGATCGCTGCCGTGGTGCAACTGCTGGCCTTCGCCATCACCAGCCTGGTGCTCAAGGGGTTGGCCAGCCGCATCGCCAAGGGCGAGATGGCCGCCGCGATCTACGCCGCTGCCGTGGCGATCAGCGTGGGCTTTCTCAATTCGGCCTGCATGACCCCGTCGGTCTGAGCCGTTTGCGCGCAAGGAGCCATACATGAGACGCAGTTCCGTCAAGCTGGTGCTGGCCAGCTCCCTGCCGCTGGCGCTCACCGCGTGCAGCGCGCCCGAGGAGACCTACACGGTCAGCAAGCGCAGCAACTACACCACCGTCCAGGCCTGTGTCGATGACAAGGTGCCGGTGGACGTGTGTTCCGATGCTTATATGGAGGCGTTGGCCGATCACCGTCGGGTCGCGCCGACCTATGGCGACAAGGCGGCGTGCGAGGCCGATTTCGTGCCGGACTACTGCCAGGTCACCAGCGACAACCGCTACATGCCGCGCCTTGGCGGTTTCGAGCTGGCGGTGTCGGGCGAGGTGAGCCAGTCGCAGGTCGACGCGGCCCGCACCCAGGTCGAGAGCAGTGGCCAGGCTGTCAGCGGTGGCAGCAACTTCAATGGCCTGCTCGCCGGCCTGCTGCTCGGCCAGGTGCTCAGCGGCGGTAATCGCCAGTACTACTCGCAGCCGGTCTACCAGTATCGCGACAGCCGCGGCGACTACCGCACCACCACCCTCGGCCAGCAGATCGACCAAGGCAAACGCTTCGAGCGCTCCGACCAGGCCCAGCAGAGCGGCGGCAGCTACAGCAGCTACTACTCCGGCAGCTCCAGCGGTAGCAGCTACAAGTCCAGAAACTCGACCCGCTCCAGCGTGTCCTCGTCGATCTCCCGTGGCGGCTTCGGCAGCCAGGCCACTGCGCGCAGCGGCTGGGGCGGCAAGAGCAGCGGCGGCTTCAGTTTCGGCGGTTGAGCATGCGCAAGGTCCACTGCGACGAACGCCCGGACTGGCGCACCACCGCCGAGCGCGAAGGCTTCGCCTTTCACACCATCGACGGCGAGCGCTACTGGGATGAGCGCGGTTACTACCAGTTCAGCGAGGCCCAGGTCAGCCGTGACCTGGAGGCGCCCACCCAGGAGCTGCACGCGATGTGCCTGGACGCGGTGGCGCGCATTGTCGACAGCGAAGCGCTGATGACCCGCCTGGCGATTGCGCCGGCGTTTTTCGATCTGGTGCGTCGTTCGTGGAAGGAGGGGCATCCGCACCTCTACGGGCGTTTCGACTTCAGCTACGACGGCACGGGCCCGGCCAAGCTGATCGAGGCCAACTACGACACGCCGACCTCGCTGTACGAGGCGGCGGCGTTCCAGCTGATCTGGCTTGAGCAGCAGATTGAGCGCGGCGTGCTGCCGGCCCATGCCAGCCAGTTCAACACCCTGGCTGAAGACCTGGTGCGGGCTTTTGCGGCCTTCGAACGTGAAAGCCCGTTCTACTTCTCGGCCATCGGCGGCTCGATCGAGGACCGCGGCACCACGGATTTCCTGCGCAAGATGGCCGGGCACGTGGGTATCAGCACCCGACATATCGACCTGGAGGATATCGGTCTGAACGACGAGGGGCGTTTCGTCGACCTCGAAGGCCGACCAATCCCGCGCCTGTTCAAGCTGCACGCCTGGGAGCATATCTTCCACGAGGATTTCGGCCAGGCCATCGCCGGTTGTGATACCCAGTTCGTCGAGCCAGCGTGGAAGTCGCTGATTTCCAACAAGGGCATCCTGCCGTTGTTGTGGGAGTGGCACGAGGGCCATCCGAACCTGTTGCCAGCCTTCCTCGATGAAGACCCCCGGCGGCCGGTGCCCAAGGGCTGGGTGCGCAAGCCGTATTTCTCCCGCGAGGGGGCCAATGTGGACATTCGCACCACCGATGACCAGCGGGTGTTCGAGGACGGGCCCTACGACGATGCACCCTATATCCTGCAAGGTTTCGCGCCTTTGCCGAAGTTCGGCGACAGCTACACCTTGATCGGTTCGTGGGTGGTCGGTGATCTGGCCTCGGGAATCGGCATTCGTGAAGACGACACCCTGATCACCAAGGACAGCTCGCGGTTCCTGCCGCATGTGGTCGTGGACTGACCGGCTGCGCTGTCGCGTGGAGAACTACGTAGCAAGCCTCGTCAACGTGGGGGCGGGCCGATCACAACGTTACGATTGCCCCGCCGATGATGGCCCCTCCAATGGTCGGTTTCAGGACGCGCCGGGTCGCCCGCGCACAACCTCTTCGCGCAATAGCTGCCATGCTCTGGAGATGCCTTCGGACCGCGCGCACCTAGACGCCCGGCCGCAGGCAAGGAGGGTGCCCGGCACATCGCCACCGTGACGTGGCCGCGCACCGCAGCTGAACACCGCCGGGTACTGCTCATGTTTCGGGGTGGCCCGGGTTGCCGAGGTTTGCTGTATGCCTGATGAGTTGAACCACCTGCCCCTGATCCAACGCGTCCTGGCCCGTGAGAAGGACACCTCCGGCGCCTTGTTGCCGATCCTCCACGCCATCCAGGCCGGCGTCGGCTATATCCCCGACATCGCCATCAATGAAATCGCCCATGCCCTCAACCTCAGCCTGGCCGAGGTGCGCGGGGTCATCAGCTTCTACCACGACTTTCGCACCACACCGCCTGTCCGGCACACGCTGCGCCTGTGCCGCGCCGAGTCCTGTCAGAGCCGCGGCGCCGAGGCGCTGGCCGCACAGTTGCGCGAACAGCTTGGCCTGGACGACCACGGCACCAGCGCCGACGGCGCGTTGAGCCTGCGCCCGGTCTACTGCCTGGGCGCTTGTGCCTGTTCACCGGCGCTCGAGCTCGATGGCCAGCTGCACGCGCGGCTCACCCCCGAGCGCTTGCGGGCGCTGGTGGAAGGCTGCCGTGAGGAGGTGAAGGCATGTTGAACCTGTGCATTCCCTGTGATTCGGTGGCCCGCGCCGTCGGCGCCGATCAGGTGGCCGACGCGCTGGCCCGCGAGGCCGAGCGTCGCCAACTGCCGCTGCGCATCCAGCGCACCAGTTCGCGTGGCCTGTACTGGCTGGAGCCGTTGGTCGAGTTGGAAAGCGACGCCGGCCGCCTGGGTTTCGGCCCGGTCTCGGTCGAAGACGTGCCGGGCTTGCTCGACGCCCTGGCCACAGGCGAGCCAGGCCATGCCCTGGCACTGGGCCTGGTCGAGCAGATCCCTTACCTGAAAACCCAGCAACGCCTGCTGTTTGCCCGCGCGGGCATCACCCGGCCGCTGTCGCTGGACGACTACCACGCCAACGGCGGCTTCGAGGGCCTGCGCTGGGCAACGCTGATGGAAGGCGACGAGGTGGTCGACGCCGTGCTTGAGTCCGGCCTGCGTGGCCGGGGCGGCGCGGCCTTCCCGGCGGGCATCAAGTGGCGCACTGTGCGCCAGGCCCAGGCCGTGCAGAAATACGTGGTGTGCAATGCCGACGAGGGTGACTCCGGCACTTTCGCCGACCGCATGCTGATGGAGGGCGACCCCTTCCTGCTGATCGAGGGCATGATCATCGCCGGGCTCGCCGTGGGGGCGAGCAAAGGCTACATCTATGTGCGCTCGGAGTACCCGGATGCCATCCGCGCCCTGAACGAGGCGATCCTGCTGGCCCGCGAAGCCGGTTACCTGGACGTCGCCGGCAAAGCTGTGGCCTTCGACCTGGAGGTGCGGGTCGGGGCGGGCGCCTATATCTGCGGCGAGGAAACCGCGCTGCTCGAATCCCTCGAAGGCAAGCGCGGCATCGTCCGCGCCAAGCCCCCGCTGCCAGCGCTGGAGGGGCTGTTCGGCCTGCCGACGCTGGTGCACAACGTGCTCACCCTGGCCTCGATCCCGATCATCCTGGCCAAGGGTGCGGCGTACTACCGCGACTTCGGCATGGGCCGCTCGCTGGGCACCTTGCCGTTCCAGTTGGCCGGCAATATTCGCCACGGCGGCCTGGTGGAGCGGGCGTTCGGTCTCACCCTACGCGAGCTGGTGGAAGGCTACGGCGGCGGTACCGCCAGCGGCCGGCCGATCAAGGCCGCGCAGGTGGGCGGCCCGCTGGGCGCCTGGGTGCCGCCGGCCCAGTTCGACACGCCGCTGGACTACGAGGCCTTTGCCGCCATGGGCGCGATGCTTGGCCACGGCGGTGTGGTGCTGGCCGATGACACCCTGAACATGGCCGGCATGGCGCGCTTCGCCCTGCAGTTCTGCGCCGAAGAGTCGTGCGGCAAGTGCACGCCGTGCCGGATCGGTTCGACCCGCGGCGTCGAGGTGGTCGACCGGCTGATCGCCAGCACCGACCCAGCCATGCGCGAAAGCCAGGCCGGACTGCTGCGCGACCTTTGCGACACGATGCAATACGGTTCGCTGTGCGCCATGGGCGGGATGACCTCGTATCCGGTGGCCAGCGCCCTCAAGCACTTCCCCGCCGATTTCGGCCTGGAGGCCGCGCAATGATCAACTACTTCGACCCCAGCAGCGATATCGACCTGGGTACCCCCGAGCGCGTCAGCGACGTGCAGGTCAGCCTGGTCATCGATGGCCGTTCGATCAGTGTGCCCGCCGGCACCTCGGTGATGCGCGCCGCCGCGCTGCTCGGCACCACCATCCCCAAGCTGTGTGCCACCGACAGCCTCGAAGCCTTCGGCTCGTGCCGCATGTGCATGGTCGAGATCGACGGCATGCGCGGCTACCCGGCGTCGTGCACCACGCCGGTCAACGAGGGCATGGTGGTGCGCACGCAAACCCCGCGCCTGGCCGACCTGCGGCGCAATGTGATGGAGCTGTACATTTCCGACCACCCGCTGGACTGCCTGACCTGCTCGGCCAACGGCAATTGCGAGCTGCAGACCGTCGCCGGCCAGGTTGGCCTGCGCGAGGTGCGCTACGGTTATGACGGCGACAACCACCTGAATGAACAGAAGGACGTGTCCAACCCGTACTTCGACTACGAACCCAGCAAGTGCATCGTCTGCAGCCGCTGCGTGCGCGCCTGCGAAGACATCCAGGGCACCTTCGCCCTGACCATCACCGGGCGCGGTTTCGACTCGCGGGTGGCGGCCGCCGGTGGCGCCGATTTTCTCAGCTCCGAATGCGTCTCCTGCGGCGCCTGCGTACAGGCCTGCCCGACCGCGACCCTCAGCGAAAAAAGCCTGGTCCAGCTCGGCCAGCCCGAACGCGCGGTGATCACCACCTGTGCCTATTGCGGTGTGGGCTGCTCGTTCCGCGCCGAGATGAAGGGCGACCAGTTGGTGCGCATGGTCCCGGACAAGCAGGGCGGCGCCAACCACGGCCACGCCTGCGTCAAGGGCCGTTTCGCCTGGGGCTACGCCACTCACCCCGACCGCATCACCAAGCCGATGATCCGCAAGCGCCTGCAAGACCCCTGGCAGGAGGTCAGCTGGGACGAGGCGGTGACCTATGCCGCCAGCGAGCTGCGCCGCATCCAGCTCAAGTACGGGCGCGATTCCATCGGCGGCATCACCTCCAGCCGCTGCACCAACGAAGAGGCGTACCTGGTGCAGAAACTGGTGCGCACCGCGTTCGGCAACAACAACGTCGACACCTGCGCGCGGGTCTGCCACTCACCGACCGGCTATGGCCTCAAGCAGACCCTCGGCGAATCCGCCGGCACCCAGAGTTTCGACTCGGTGATGCAGGCTGACGTGGTGCTGGTAATCGGCGCCAACCCCACCGACGCCCACCCGGTGTTCGGCTCGCAGCTCAAGCGCCGCTTGCGTCAGGGCGCGCGGCTGATCGTCATCGACCCACGGCGCATCGACCTGGTCGACTCGCCCCACGCCCGTGCCGAGCTGCACCTGCAACTGCGCCCGGGCACCAACGTGGCCATGCTCAACGCCCTGGCCCATGTGATCGTCAGCGAAGGCCTGCTCGACCAGCGCTTCATCGATGCCCGCTGCGAGACCGAGGACTTTGCCCGCTGGCGCGATTTCGTCGCCCTGCCCGAAAACGCCCCGGAGCTGCTTGGCCCGGTGTGCGGCGTGCCCGCCGAGCAGATCCGCGCCGCCGCCCGGCTGTACGCCACCGGCGGCAACGCGGCGATCTACTACGGCCTGGGCGTGACCGAGCACAGCCAGGGCAGCACCGCGGTGATGGGCATCGCCAACCTGGCCATGGCCACCGGCAACATCGGCCGTGAAGGGGTAGGGGTGAACCCGCTGCGCGGGCAGAACAATGTGCAGGGTTCCTGCGACATGGGCTCGTTCCCCCACGAGCTGCCCGGCTACCGGCATATCTCCAACGCCAGTGTGCGCAGCGAGTTCGAACAGGCCTGGGGCGTGACCCTGCAACCCGACCCCGGGCTGCGCATCCCCAACATGTTCGAGGCCGCGCTCGATGGCAGCTTCAAGGCGTTGTACTGCCAGGGTGAGGACATTGCCCAGAGCGATCCCAACACCCAGCACGTCACCGCGGCCTTGCTGGCGATGGAGTGCGTGGTGGTGCAGGACATCTTCCTCAACGAAACGGCCAAGTTTGCCCATGTGTTCCTGCCGGGCAGTTCGTTCCTGGAAAAGGACGGGACCTTCACCAACGCCGAACGGCGCATCTCGCGGGTACGCAAGGTGATGGAGCCGCTGGCCGGCAAGGCTGACTGGGAAGCCACCATGGCCCTGGCCAACGCCCTGGGTTACCCGATGCAGTACCGCCACCCGTCCGAGATCATGGACGAAATTGCCCGCCTGACGCCGACCTTCCACCGCGTCAGCTACAGCGAGATCGACCGCCACGGCAGCCTGCAGTGGCCGTGCAACGACGCCGCCCCCGATGGCACCCCGACCATGCACATCGACCAGTTCGTGCGCGGCAAGGGCCGCTTCATGCTCACCGGCTACGTGCCCACCGACGAGAAGGTCAACAACCGCTACCCGCTGTTGCTGACCACCGGGCGCATCCTCAGCCAGTACAACGTCGGTGCACAGACCCGGCGTACCGACAACGTTGCCTGGCACGCCGAGGACCGCCTGGAGATCCACCCCAGCGACGCCGAGAGCCGCGGCATCAGCGACGGCGACTGGGTCGGCGTGGGCAGCCGTGCGGGGCAGAGCGTGCTGCGTGCCAGGGTCAGCGCTCGGGTGGCGGCGGGGGTGGTGTACACCACCTTCCACTTCCCCGAGTCCGGCGCCAACGTGATCACCACCGACAACTCCGACTGGGCCACCAACTGCCCCGAGTACAAAGTCACCGCAGTGGAGGTGGTGAAGGTGTTCCAGCCGTCGGAATGGCAGAAGCGCTACCAGAGCTTCAGTGACGAACAGCGGCGCCTGCTCGACGAGCGGCGCCAGGCGCAAGGCAAGGAAAAGGCGGAGGTGCGCCGATGAGCAGCGACAACCTGGTGAAGATGGCCAACCAGATCGCCCACTACTTCGACAGCGAGCCGGACCGGGACAAGGCAGTGCAGGGCGTGCGACAGCACCTGCAAAGCTTCTGGACCCCGGCGATGCGCAGGCAGTTGGGGGAGTGGATCGAGGCCCATGCGGGGGAAGGCCTTGATCCGAAAGTGCGCGAGGCGCTGGCCTAGCGACTGA
>NZ_JBOBDM010000068.1:0-29896 GCF_050586605.1 Pseudomonas sp. ES1
CTCCAACAGTGGCCGCTTCTGGGGGAGCTGGCTTGCCAGCGATAGGGCCGGTCGGTGTTTTGCATCACCCCGATCACCCCGTAATATGTGTCGGATGACATGCGAGGGTAGTCTCACCCTCTAGATCAAACGGAACCGCCCCATTTTCGCCGGGGCGCTTCCCCAGCCTAAACCTGACGAGGTACAGACATTGGCCATCATTCATCCCAAGGTTCGCGGTTTCATCTGCACCACGACTCACCCAAAGGGCTGCGAGCTCAACGTCCGTGACCAGATCGAAGCCACCCGCAAGCTGGGCGTGCGCGAGGATGGTCCGAAGAAAGTCCTGGTGATCGGCGCCTCCAGCGGCTACGGCCTGGCCGCCCGCATCACCGCGGCATTCGGCTTCAAGGCCGACACCCTGGGCGTGTTCTTCGAAAAGCCGGGCACCGAGACCAAGGCCGGCACCGCCGGCTGGTACAACGCCGCCGCCTTCGACAAGTTCGCCAAGGCCGAGGGCCTGTACAGCAAGTCGATCAACGGTGACGCCTTCTCCGACGAAGCCCGCGCCAAGGTCATCGAGCTGATCAAGAACGAAATGGGCGGCCAGGTCGACCTGGTCATCTACTCCCTGGCCTCGCCGGTGCGCAAGCTGCCGCAGACCGGTGAAGTGATCCGCTCGGCGCTCAAGCCGATCGGCCAGCCGTACAAGTCGACCGCCATCGACACCAACAAGGACACCATCATCGAGGCCAGCATCGAGCCGGCCACCGAGCAGGAAATCGCCGACACCGTCACCGTGATGGGCGGCCAGGACTGGGAACTGTGGATCGATGCCCTGAACGCCGCCGGCGTGCTGGCGCCTCAGGCCCGCACCGTGGCCTTCAGCTACATCGGCTCCGACATCACCTGGCCGATCTACTGGGACGGCGCGCTGGGCAAGGCCAAGCAGGACCTGGACGAAACCGCCCAGCGCCTGGGCAAAAAAGTCGGTGGCAGTGCCAACGTTGCGGTGCTGAAGTCGGTGGTTACCCAGGCCAGCTCGGCAATTCCGGTGATGCCGCTGTACCTGTCGATGGTCTTCAAGATCATGCAGGAGAAGGGTATCCACGAAGGTACCCAGCACCAGCTGGACCGCATGTTCCGTGACCGCATGTACCGTGAGGACGGTGCGCCGGCTGCACTGGACGAGGAAGGCCGTCTGCGTCTGGACGACTGGGAACTGCGTGATGATGTGCAGGACGCCTGCCGTGCCATGTGGCCGAAGGTGACCACCGAGAACCTGTTCGAGCTGACCGACTACGCCGGTTACAAGAAGCAGTTCCTCAACCTGTTCGGTTTCGAGCGCGCTGACGTCAACTACGACGAAGACGTGGCCACCGATGTGAAGTTCGACTGCATCGAGCTGTAATCGCGTCAGGCCCTATCGCTGGCAAGCCAGCTCCCACACATACCCGGTGGGAGCCGGCTTGCCGGCGATGAGGCCGGTACAGGCGACAGATTTTTTGCTAGCGTTGGCGCACAACAACACAGAAGCGCGCCATGAGCAGCCTTACCCAGCCCGCCACCGCCTTTCGCCACAACGCCCCCGACGGCTACAGCCTCGGCGGTTTCCGCTGGCGCCACGCCACCCCCGCAAGCCAGCGCCCGCTGGTGATCATCAACGCCGCCACTTCGGTGCGTTGCCGTTACTACTCGCGTTTTGCCGACTACCTGTTCGCCCAAGGCTTCGATGTGCTGAGCTACGACTACCGTGGCATCGGTGAATCGCGCCCGGCCTCGCTGCGCGGTTTCCAGGCTTCGTGGAGCGACTGGGGCCGGCTGGATTTCGAGGCCATGCTGCAACTGGCTGGCGCCGAACATCCGGGGCAACCGGTGCATGTGGTGGGGCACAGTTTCGGCGGCTGGGCGCTGGGGCTGGCGCCTTCGGCGGCGCAGGTGCAGCACGCGGTGCTGGTGGGGGCGCAGTTCGCCTACTGGCGCGACTATGCGGCGGACCAGCGCTGGCAGCTGTATGGCAAATGGCATGTGCTGATGCCATTGCTGACCCGGGTGTTCGGCTACTTTCCGGGCAAGCGCCTGGGGTGGCTGGAGGACACGCCGGCGGGGGTGGTGCACGACTGGAGCACGCCGACGCCACGCTACGAGCACCGGCCCAGCGGGCGGTTGCTGCAAGCCTTGCCGTTCGCTCACGTCAGCGCCTCGACCTTGGCGATCAGCCTGACCGACGATCCGTTCGGCACGGTGGCGGCCACCGAGCGGTTATTGGGTTATCTGGATGAGCGCGGGCGCAAGCACCTGCGGGTGGCGCCTGTGGATATCGGCGTCGAGGAGATTGGCCACTTCGCGTTCTTCCATGACCGTTTCCGCCAGAGCCTTTGGCCGATTGCGCTGGGGTGGTTGCAGGCGGGGCGGTTGGCGGTAGATGTGCCCGGTCAGATCGTCAGTTGAGGACGCTTGTACCGGCCCAATCGCTGGCAAGCCAGCTCCCACAGTGTCGGCGATATGCGGTCAGGGTGGGAGCCGGCTTGCCGGCGAAAGGGCCGCAAAGCGGCCCCAGCGGTATCAAGCCAGGCGCGCCAAAGGCAGCTCGGCAAACTTCACCCCAGCCAGCCCATGCTTGATCAGCGCACGGATATTGCCATGGTCGCTGCCCTCGGGCGTGGCCACCACATCACGGTAGTGCTCGCCAAACGCCAGCAGCGCTTCCTGGTCGCTCAACCCTTCCAGCAAGGCCAGGCCCAGGGTCTTGCACGAACCTTCGTTCTGCCCGGCGGCGTTGTGCACATCACCGTTGTCGAAGGCTTGTGGCTGGTAGCTGTAGTTGGCGGCGATGAACGCCAGGGTGTCGGCGAAAACGTGTTCGCCGCTGGCGAGGCTGCTGCGCAGGGTGTTCAGGTCAGTCACGGGGTTTTCCTTGTTCGAACGCCGCCTGTTGTTCGGCGCTGGCTTCTTTCTGGTATTGGGCTTTCCACTCGGCGTAGGGCATGCCGTACACCGCTTCGCGGGCATCGTCCATGCTCAGGTCGACCTGGCGCTCGTCGGCGGCGGCCTTGTACCACTTGGACAGGCAGTTGCGGCAAAAGCCGGAGAGGTTCATCAGGTCGATGTTCTGCACGTCGGTGCGCTTTTGCAGATGGTCGACCAGGCGCCGGAACGCGGCGGCTTCGAGTTCGAGCTGTTGTTGGGGAGTCATGGCGGTCTCTCAGGTCATGCGGTTCTTCAGATGGCGGCCACCGTTGATGACCACCTGGCTGCCGGTGCTGTACTGGCTGTGCAGCAGGAACAGCACGGCGTCGATCAGCGGGCGGGCGCCGGGTTCGAACTCCAGCAGGGCTTTTTTCAGCGTCTGCTGGCGATAGTGCTCGTCGCCACCCTCCTTGAGGATCAGCAGGCCCGGCAGGATACCGTTGACGCGCACCGTGGGCGCGTACTTTTCGGCGAACGACAGCACCATGTTCTGCAGCGCGGCCTTGGTCGCGGCATAGCCGATATGGCTCTTGCTGCCGCGCGAAGAGGTCTCGTCGCAGATATGGATGATGTCGGCCTTGTCTACCTTGCCTAGCAGCTCACCCAGCGCCAGGTTGAGGTGGTAGGGCGCCTCGACGTGCAGGCGGAACATGGTGTCGAGGTTGTCCAGGCCGTCGTCGAGCCACAGCGAGGCGTTGTGGATGATCGCGCGCAGGCCGTCGTAATGCTTGTGCAGGTGGTCGATCAGGGCCTGGCGGTCGTCGGCGTTGGTGAGGTCGGTCTGGAACTGCTGGATGTTCGGGTGCGCCGCGTGTGCATTGAGGCTGCGGCTGGCGCTGACCACCGTATGGCCGGCCTGGGCCAGCTCCAGCGCCAGGGCCAGCCCGACACGCTGGCTGGCACCGGTAATGAGGATAGGGCTGTTCATGTTCGGGGCGGTCTGCCGTCTGTCCGTGCGTGATGCCCCAGCATACCCGAACTGCACCGCCTTGCGAGCCCGTGCCTCAGCGGCTGCGCAGGCCCTCGGCGCGGTCTGCGGCCGAGCGCGGCGCCGGGTTCAGCCAGCCGGCCAGCAGGCGCGTCGACAGCGGGATGAACAGGTACACCATGAGCGGCGTCAGGGCCAGGGTGCTGAGCAACACCCGCGGCAGCAGATCGAGCGGCGCCAGCCAGTGGCCGAACAGTAGGTTGAACAGCAACGAGACCGGGAAGAACGCCAGCCAGATAGCCGTGGCCTGCTTCCAGCGTGGCGGTTTTTGCACCATGTTGGTGCCGAACCAGTCGTCGATGCCGCTGACGCGCCTCTCTTTGGGGCGTTCGAACAGGCCGTCACCGCGCTGCAACCAGGTGCGACGCGAGGCTGAATGTTCCCAGGCGTGCAGGGTTTGCTCGTTGGTGAAGCGGAAGATGATCTGGAAGTCATCGCCTTCGGCAGGCGGGGCGAGGATGCCTGAGCCCAGGTAGCCGGGGAAGTCGGTGGCCAGCTGTTCGCCTTCGTGCAGCCAGGCCAGCAGGTCCTGGTAGCGGCCATGGGCGGCGCGGCGCGACACCATCAGGGTGACGGGGTGGGTAGACATCGTGTATCTCCTGGCGACGGGGCTGGCGGGTAGCCGGCCCCTTGGCATGCGGCCCGGGGTGGTGGGCGGCGCAGGCATGCTTGCAAGAATCGGGCGCGGATTATCGCCGATCGATCATGACCCGTCAGTTTCAACGGGCGGACGGTCGTCAGAAGTTCGCTTGCGCGTGCAACTCGGGGTGGGCCTGGCGGTGAGCCTGAAGAATGTATTCGCGCAGCCGCTCGATCTCTTCGGCCGGCGTGTGCGACAGGTCGTAGGCGGCCAGCCTGGGGCCGATGCGCCGGCGCAACACGCCGTGCAGGCCGATCGGCGGGATGTCCTCGGCGGCGAAGTGCAGCTCGAAATGCGCCGGTGCCTTGCTCTGTCCGTGGACTTCCACCAGCACGCCCTTGAACGAAATATCCCGTACCCACAGGTCGCTGGCCTGGTGGTGGGCGTCGAGCAATGCCGCCGGTTGCTCCAGCGACAGGCGCCACGGGCGCAGCATGGGGCCGTCTTCGTAGATGTCCGGTGAGCCCAGTTGCAGGTGCAGGGCGTGGAACTCGTCTTCGACCAGTTGCAGGGGGAAGCTCAACTGCTGGTTGTTGAAACTGGCCTGCAGCGTGACCTGTTCATTGGCCACCAGGCGGGTGAGCAGATCCTTCAGGCGACGGTCGCCATTGACCAGCAGGCTCGACATGGGGTCGGCCAGGTTCAACTGCGGCGAGTGCTGCATGTTCTGGATGAAATCCAGCTCGTCCTGGGAGAGAAGGGCATCTGCTTGCATGGTCGAACTCGAGGAAACGATCGGTAATAGCGATTACGTCAAGGGGGTGGACAGTGGTGTATGGGTTTGGTTCAGGTTACTGGTCGGATTGTTTGCGCGGCTGTGACTTTAGGGGGAGGCGGCCTTTTGCCACTGTCGGGTGCTAGTATCCTACGCTTTCACTCAGTTTCGGAATCCTCACCTGATGAAAGTCGCCATTATTTCCGGTTCGGTCTATGGCACCGCCGATGAAGTCGCCCGTCATGCGGTGGCGCTGCTCAACGCTGCCGGCCATGAAGCCTGGCATGCAGGCCGTGCCACCCTGCAGGATATCGAGGGCTTTGCCCCGCAGGCCTTGCTGGCGGTGACCTCGACCACCGGCATGGGCGAACTGCCCGACAACCTGATGCCGCTGTACAGCGTCATTCGCGATGTACTGCCCGCCGCCTGGCGTGGCCTGCCGGGTGCCGTGATCGGCCTGGGCGACTCCAGCTACGGCGATACCTACTGCGGTGGTGGCGAGCAGCTGCGCGAGCTGTTTGCCGAACTGGGCGTGCGTGAGGTGCTGCCGATGCTGCGCCTGGATGCCAGCGAGACCGTGACCCCGGAGGCCGACGCCGAGCCGTGGCTGGCGGAGTTTGCCGCAGCCATTCAGGGCTGAATGCCATCGCGGGGCAAGTCGCAGCGGCGCACCGCCGCTCCCACACCCTGTGGGAGCGGGTTCACCCGCGAACACGGGCATAGCCCGTGCCAGGCACCGAGGTGTCATCTTCGCGGGTAAATCGCAGCGGCGAACCGCCGCTCCCACAGGCAGAGTGCAGGTCTTGAGTTCGGCGCCGTCAGGTGTGCTCGCGCAACAATGCCAACCACGCCTGCGCCGCCCGTGACAGGTACGCCCCGCGCCGCCAGATGAAGGCGATGTCCCACTTGAGGTCGCCCGGCGCGCGCAAGGGCAGGCGCACCACCCCGGGCCGCTCCAGGGCCCGCGCGACCACCCGCGGCAGCAACACCACCCCTTGGCCCGCCGCCACCAACGAGGCAAGAAAATCCGCCTGGCCGCTGCGCCCGCCTTCCTTCGGGGTAAAACCCACCTGCTGGCAGGCGCTGAGCAGCCGGTCATTGAGCATGAAGCTGCGTTGGTACAGCAGGAACGGCGTATCGGCCAGTTGCGCCAGGTCGACTTCTGCCTGGCCCGCCAGGGCATGCTCGGCGGGCAGCAGGGCATCCAGCGGTTCATTGCAGAAGGGTTGGTAGTCGAATGCCGGGTCGCTCGGCGTCAGGCTGCCGCCCAGCTCCAGCTCGCCACTTTTCACCGCCTGCTCGACCATACGGCTGCCGCCTTCGAGCAGTTGCACCGAGATCTGCGGGTAACGCCGCCGGTACTCGGCGAACAACCCGGCAAACAGTGCATCACTGCCCAGCAAGGGCAGGCCCAGGCGCAGCTCGCCACGGGCCATCTGGCCAAGATCGTCCAGCTCGTTGAGCAGTTCCTGGCGCTGGCGCAGCAACACTTCGCCACGCTCCAGCACGATGCGCCCGGCGGCGGTCAGCAGCAGCTGCGAACCCTGGCGCTCGAGCAATGGCTGGCCGATGGCCTGTTCCAGCTGGGCGACCTGCTTGCTCACTGCCGACTGGCTGACGTGCAGGGTGCCCGCGGCCTGGGTGAAGCCACCACGGTGAACGACTTCGATAAAGCTGCGCAGCTGTTTGAATTCCATGCCATGAATTCCATTATGGAATGGCGAGCAGTCTAACAATTCGCTTTTGGCCTTTGCGACCGACTTTTACACTGGGCACGTTGTCGAGGACCGTACCCATGAACCCTGCATTACTGAAAAAAACCTGCCGCCTGCTCGCTGAGCTGGCGGTGCTGCTGGCCCTGTTTTGGATCGGCGGCCAGCTCGCGGCCTGGCTGGGCTGGCCGATACCCGGCGGGGTGATGGGCCTGGCGCTGCTGCTCATGCTGTTCGCCACAGGCCTGCTCAAGCCCGCCACTCTGCAATTGGGTGCCGGATGGCTGATGGCCGAGATGCTGCTGTTCTTCATCCCCGCGCTGATGAGCCTGCTGGACTACGGCAGCCTGTTGCGCAGCGAAGGCTGGCGCATCCTGCTGGTGATCGCGGTGAGTACCCTGCTGGTGATGGTGGTCACCGCCGCGACGGTCGAGTTGGTGTGCCGCTGGCGGTTGCGCCATGAACCTTGAACCCAAGTCATTGTTCTGGCTGGCGCTCACCCTGGTCGCCTATGTGGGCAGCCGCTGGCTGTATCGGCGCAGTGGGCGCTATTTGCTGTCGCCGCTGATCCTGGTGCCGGCGTTGCTGCTGGCGGTGGCCGTGCCGCTGCACACCGCCTACGCCGAATATGCGCGCAACACCCATTGGCTGATGGGCGTGCTGGGCCCGGTGACTGTGGCCTTCGCCGTGCCGATCTGGCAGCAGCGGGCATTGTTGGCGCGGCACTGGCCGGCGTTGCTGGTGGGCATGCTGGCCGGCAGCGTCGCCTCGATCGGCAGTTCCTGGGGGCTGGCGCACCTGCTGGCGCTGGACGAGTCGGTCAGCCTGTCGTTGCTGCCGCGCTCCATCACCACCCCGTTTGCCATGCCGGTGGCCCAGGACCTGGGGGGCGTGCCGGAACTGACCGCGGTGTTCGTGATGTTTACCGGCGTGCTGGGGGCGGTGTTTGGTGGCGTTCTGCTGCGCTGGCTGCCGCTGCGCACGCCGCTGGCGCGGGGCGCGCTGTTCGGTGTCGGCGCCCATGGCGCGGGCGTGAGCCGGGCCCAGGAAGTGGGCCGCGAAGAGGGTTCGGTGGCCGGCCTGGTCATGGTCCTCACCGGGCTGCTCAACCTGTTTGCCGCGCCATTGCTGGTCATGTTGTTCTGACCGTTCGTGCCACTGACTCGCACGGTCATCAGGCTGGCTGCCAAGGCGACTTAACACCTTCGTATTGGCTTCTAGACTGAGCCTCGACATAGAGAGCACATGTATGTGCCGAGGTAACTTGCAATGAACGCAGCCTTGCCCTATTCCGACACTCAAACACCAATACCGGGACGACCCTGATGCCTCTGGCCGAGATTCCATTGTGCGTCTGGCGCACCCGGAGCCAGGGTTTCACCTTCCGGGGCCAGAGCATCCGCTACTGGACGGCAGGGCAAGGAGAGCCTCTGCTATTGCTACACGGTTTCCCCACCGCCAGCTGGGATTGGCACTATCTGTGGGTACCGCTCACCCAACGCTTTCGCGTAGTGGCCTGCGACATGCTCGGCTTCGGCGATTCGGCCAAGCCCGCAGACCACGACTACAGCCTGTTGGAGCAGGCCGACCTGCAGCAGGCGCTGCTGGAGCACCTGAAGATCGACCAGCCGGTGCACTTGCTGGCCCACGACTATGGCGGCAGTGTCGCCCAGGAACTGCTGGCCCGGCACCACGAGCAGCGCCTGCAGATCGCCAGCTGCGTGTTCCTCAACAGCGGCCTGTTCCCCGAGAGCTGTCGCGTGCTGCTGATCCAGAAACTGCTGCTCAGCCGCCTTGGCTGGCTGGTGGGGCGCTCGTTCGGGCGCGACGACCTGGTGCGCAATGTGACCCAGGTCTACGGGCCCTGCACCCACCCCAGCGAAAGTGCGCTGGACGACTGCTGGAGCCTGATCGCCGCCAACAGTGGCCAGCGCATCCTGCACAAGCTGATCAATTTCATGCCCGAACGCCGGGCGCAACGCGAGCGCTGGGTCGGTGCCCTGCAGCGCGAAGGCGTGCGGCTGCGCTTCATCAATGGTGCGGTCGACCCGTTGTCCGGCGCGCACATGGTCGAACGCTACCGGCAAGTGGTGCCCGAGCCGGACACCGTGTTGTTGCAGGGCATCGGCCACTACCCGCACACCGAAGCGCCGGTGCAGGTACTGCGCCACTACCTGGCCTTTCGTGAACAACCGCTGAGCTACGTGCCACAGAAAGTCGCCTGGTCGTGACCGGGCGATCATCGCCATGGGTTATCCCCCGGCATTCGCCGGGGCGCGCTTGATTGTCGGGCGGCGAGGGCTGGCCGACACTGCGCGCATCCTTCATCTGCCTGGAGCCTTGAGCATGAGCGAACCGGTAAGTCTGCAAGATCGCGTGGTGATCGTCACAGGGGCCGGTGGCGGCCTGGGCCGGGCCCATGCGCTGTTGTTCGCCAGGCACGGGGCCAAGGTGGTGGTCAACGACCTGGGTGGCAGCAGCCATGGCGAAGGCGCCAACGTGTCGGCGGCTGATCGGGTTGTGGAAGAAATCCGCGCCGCCGGTGGCACGGCGGTGGCCAACCATGACTCGGTGACCGAGGGCGCGCGCATCGTCGAACAGGCCCTGGACAGCTTTGGCCGGGTCGATGTGCTGGTGAACAACGCCGGCATCCTGCGCGACAAGACCTTTCACAAGATGGAAGACAGCGATTGGGAGCTGGTTTACCGGGTGCATGTCGAGGGCGCTTACAAAGTCACCCACGCCGCCTGGCCGCACCTGCGCGGGCAAAACTGGGGGCGGGTGATCTTCACCTCGTCCACCTCGGGCATCTACGGCAATTTCGGCCAAGCCAACTACGGCATGGCCAAGCTTGGCCTGTACGGCCTGACCCGTACCCTGGCCATCGAGGGGCGCAAGCACGGCATCCTGGTCAATGCCATCGCCCCTACCGGCGGTACCCGCATGACCGAGGGGCTGATCCCGCCTCAGGTGTTCGAGCAGCTCAAGCCCGAATTGATCAGCCCGTTGGTGGTGTTTCTTGGCAGCGAGCAGTGCCAGGACAGCGGCCAGCTGTTCGAGGTGGGCGGTGGCTGGGTGGGCAAGGTGCGCTGGGAGCGCAGCCAGGGCGTGGGCTTCGATCCGCGAGAGGGTTTCACGCCGGAGCAGGTGGCGGCCAACTGGGGGCGGATTGGTGATTTCGAGGGCGCGAGCCACCCGCAGGACAGTTTTCAGGCGCTGCAGCAGATGATGGCCAATCTGCAGAAGTATCCATTGGCGTGAAGACCGTTGGGGCCGCCCTGCGGCCCTTTCGCCGGCAAGCCGGCTCCCACCCCGACCGCAACGACCTCAAACCATGTGTAATTTCTGTGGGAGCCGGCTTGCCGGCGATGAGGCCGCTGCAAGCAAAACAAGACAGCAGCACCCACCTTGATTCGGCGATTCTTGCACAAATAAAAAAGGCCGCTGCAAAGGCAGCGGCCAATCGAGACGTTAGATCAAGGAGCTTCAAAATCAACGTCGGTGAACCTGGGCTGGCGCGAAAGGCGGGGGGGAGAGCCCTTCGTGCCGGCCAGTGAGGTAAGAATAAGCGCTTGTTCTCGTGGGAAAAATAGTCGCTTCTGACATTCTCTATTACGTCCTTCGAGATAATAGTTCTATTCCTACTCGGTCCCTCACCGCCTGTCCTTGGTTGTAGGCTCATCTTGTACGAAGTCGTTACTCGCGATGGCGGAATTGCTTCCCGATTCAGGTGGGATGCCTGCAACCTCAATCTTGAGCTTCATTCATTCAGATGGAGTTCTGAGATGTTTTCCGACGCGTTATTTCCCAACCTTTCGTTATTGAATAGGGCGGACTCACCCACCTCCGTTCAGGAATTGCTTGCGCAGGTGTCGATGCTGGCCCTGGCTGTGCAAACACAATTTGCCGCGTCGCCCCGTTTCACGGCCGAACCTGTGGAGGAAAATGCCCAGGAGTCATGGTTCAGCGCTGACGAGATCGGTGCGCTCTTACCCGATTGGCACGAACTGGTGCAAAAGTGGTGGGTCGAGCAAGAACAGTCCCATCGGGACTTGTCCACACTCCGAATGCACATCTATCCACTGATGGAGCTTGAAGTGGCAATCCTGGCGATGGTCGAGCCAGCAATCAAACACAGGATCGAAGCGTTGTTCGCGGCAGGTGTTGACACTTGCGTGGGCCAGGTGACGGTTCAGGCGGGTGGTTACAGCGGGCTTCTCCCCGGGTGCTTTGTCGTCACCCGCGACCTGGAAAGGGCGACCGAGGGAGATGAAGACTTCACGCTTTACGGCTTGGGTTGGGGCGCATGGTTCGACGATCAGCCTGCCAGCGCGGCGCGGCGGCTGGAGCAGGTGCTGAACAGTGGTCAGCCATGGACGAAGATGCTGCCGCAAGCGCTGCGCCAAGCCATAAGTGAAGGCGCCCAGCTGGCATTGAGTTTCGATGAGGCCGAGTACTCCGTATCGAGGCAGTTGGTAAGGGATCTGAAGACGCTGCAGGACAGCCTTCTCGCAGAGCTTCAGGCAAGGGCCGAGGAAGAACCCATCTCTGCGGGCATGCTCAATGCAGCCACTCGTCTGGATGGATGGGTGGGTGGGTTAAAAGAGCGGATAGCCGATTACCTTGCAGCCTATCGGTTGGCATCCAGGCCGCGCTGGCTGCGCCGGTTGAATGGTGAAGCGTTGGAGACCTACCTGACACTGCAAGCGTCGCGGGACCAGGCCTCGCGACGCATTACCGAACACCTGGGCCACCTGGGTGACTATCGCAGCTTCGCCGAGCAAGGCATCCGCAACTGGCTGGACGAACACGCCAATGGGCTGCGGATTTCACCGAGCAAAACCAGGTTGAGCGTTCGCAGTTTATTCCCTGATGCGCGCGGCGAGCGTGAGTGCAGCCTGCTGGACTGGGTAGTCACAGGTGGGTATCGCGGATACAACCTATTTACCGAGGCTGTCGAGCCAGCGCTTCGTGACACGCTTACCCATGGCCTCATGCAGCGCATGATCAATGGGCTTGGGTTACATCTGGGCTACCGTGAACAGGCATCTGCGATGTATCAGCAGCTGGATACTCAGGAGCTGTTAGGCGGACTTGTCACTGCCGAGCTGGCGTTCTCAGCTTTGGCTGCCCGATATGCCAATGAAATCCCAGAACACGTTCACGCCTTCATCACAGCTTCGCTGGAGGGCGAGCAGGCCGCTGAGGGTATCGAACTCAAGCAGGTTCATCTGCAGCGACAGCCGCTACTCGGTGTGGTCTGCCTGGTCGAGGATGATGCATTCACTTTGTATGCGCCGGGGGCGCCGTTTGGTGCGCTACGACGTTTCGCGACCGAACTGGACCTGCAACGCGCGCTCGTCGACATGGTACGCACTCCGGTTGGCATGGCTTATGTCCTTGGACGTTCAGAGCTGGATGTACGTGAGTTTCAGCAGGTGGCGATAGGCCGAGGAAGACTGCCACTGGGCGCGTTCCACCTGGTACCGCTGCGCGAAGGCTTCCTTGCCAAGATGCTCGACGACATGACTACGGGCTTGCTGGACAATGTGCTTGAGGCTACCCCGCAATGGTCTATCGATGCCAGCCAGGAAGACCGGGAGCGCTTGGCTTCGCTCGACAATGAGTTGTTGGCGGTTCAGCCAGCCTATCTTGCAAGTAATCAGATGCCGACACTGCTCGGTTTTGCCCAGCAGAGGGCCACCGCCAGGCTCAATGAGTTCCCTGGCAACAAGGGGGGCTGGATCGATGCGGATACGGTGATTCTCGAGACGCCCGAAGGGGAACTGACGTTCACTCAGTTGATGGCCTGGGGATATCCAACGGACAGCAACTTCGCGGGTTTCACAAGTGTGCGCTCCAGTGTCGGGCAAGATCTTTCGCACTTGGACATACGCTTGCTCGCCAGTGCCATCCGAGTTTCCAGTGGCTCTATTCGCGGCTCGTATGTCTCGCTCATCGAGAGCCACTCCGCTTCGGACGAGAGCCCTGAACATGCGCGACGCCTGCGACTGCACGGATTGGTGATGGGGCTGAAAGTGCGACGCGATTTTCTGATCGCATCTCTCGACGGGCACCTCGACGAGTCGCGCACCAGCTGGTTGCGAGAGATAGCGCTGACACCGAGTCAAGAAGACGTGCTGGAGCATCACAATTTCCATCGGTTCGCTTTCTATCGGGGAAAACCTCGTTTGATTGACGGGGTTTATGCGGTACATGCCCCCGATGGTGAGCGATTCGTCTACCTGAGTGATGCGGAGGGGGGCAGAGCTGTGCGTTCGTTCCATGAGATTGCCGCGCAATGGACGCAGGAAAACCTCGGAGCCTATTTCCTCCCTCGAGTCATCCATTCGGACAAGGCGGCGATGAGAGCGATGAATGAGGACCGAGAAAAAAATGGCGAGCGAGTGGTGCTCAACGCCTACGCATACCCTTATTCCCGCCTTGTTCATTGGGACGAGGATTTCGAACGCCGTGCTCTGCACCTGATCCTTGATGCGAAGTCCCAGACCACCAGCGTGTTCGAACGCTATATCGAGACTTTGGATCTGGTCCTGAGCCCGGTTGTCAGTGCGTTGACCATGCCTTTCCCTCCGATAGCCGCAGTAGTCAGCCTGTTCCGGGCACAACGATCTTTCCACAAGGCTGCCACCGCGTGGTGGGATGGTGAAAAAGAGGCAGCTGTGTTTTACATGGCCCTCGGTATGTTCGGTGTGGCTTCCGCCACAGGTCTGAACTCTGCTGTGGGTAATGTGATTTCTTCCGCGTGGAACAAGCTGTTTCCGAACCCGTCAGGCCCTGTCGGACAGCTAATGAAGGAGCTATTCAGTGAGGTGGTGTTGAAGTCGGCAAGCCCGGCCCTGGGTGGGGTCGGCAGAGTCATGGATGAAGAATTGGTGGCGTTCGGCAGGCTGTTGCTAGAAGAAGCCAATTCAAGACCCAGGGTGGTCTATCATCGTTGATGCCCCATGCGCCTGCTGACAGCCTGCACGGCCGCCAGCAGGCTTTGCGCCGCCGGACCCTGCTCGTCGGCATGGAAGATCGAGGTCGGACCGACCACGGTCATCACCGCGGCGATCTGGCCCATGGCGTTGAACACCGGGGCGGACAAAGCGTCCACCCCGGGCATCAGCAGGCCGTGCACATGGTGCAGGCCGCGCTGGCGGATTTGCTCCAGCAATGGCGCGTAGTCCTTGGCGCCCTGGTTCAGCGCGGCCAGCTCCTGGTCGCGCAACTCCACCGTCTCACGCTCCGGCAAGTGGGCCGCGAAAACCAGGCCGGTGGACGAGCTGAGCAGCGGCAGCACCGAGCCGATCTGGGTTACCACCGTCACCGCGCGCACTGCCGGCTCGATGCTCACCACGGTTGCGCCCTGGTTACCCCATACGGCGATGAAACAGCTTTCGTTGAGCTCGTCGCGCAGTTGCGACAGCGGCAAGGCCGCGACTTTCAGCACATCGATGCTGCCCAGCGCCGCCATCCCCACCCGCAAGGCCTCGCGGCCCAGCCCGTAATGGTTGGTGGCCGCGTCCTGTTCGGCGAACCCGCTTGAAATCAGGGCCTGCAGGTAGCGGTGGACCTTGCTCGCCGGCATCTGCACATGTTCGGCAAGGCGCGACAGCGAGGTGGAAGGGGAGAGTTCGGCCAGGGCCTTGAGGATGTCGGTGCCGACTTCCGCCGAGCGGACCTTCTGTTTGCCGTTGTCGGTGCTGCTGGCTTTGGCCATGGGGGACACATCTATCCAGATTTTACGGGGTGGCGCCTTTATAGCTTGACGCCTGCACGGGAGCAAATTACGTTATTCGTAATCTGATTACGAAAATAACAATGCAGACGCGCTGCCGCCCCAGGTGCCGGTTTCAGGATCGGGCTTCGCAGCCAGCTGCCCATGACGGCTCTGAGCAGCCCGGAGGCACCGAGATGACCCGCGACACCTCACCTGAACTTGAGTACCTGAGCGGTTTCGGCAACGAATTCGCCAGCGAAGCCTTGCCCGGCGCGCTGCCGGTCGGGCAGAACTCGCCGCAGAAGGCGCCCTACGGGTTGTATGCCGAGCTGCTGTCGGGCACCGCGTTCACCATGGCCCGCAGCGAGCTGCGCCGCACCTGGCTGTACCGCATTCGCCCGTCGGCATTGCACCCACGCTTCGAGCGCCTGGAGCGCCAGCCGCTGGCCGGCGCCCTGGGCGCCATCACCCCCAATCGCCTGCGCTGGAGCCCCCAGCCGATCCCGTCCGAAGCCACCGACTTCATCGAAGGCTGGGTGCCGATGGTGGCCAACTCGGCAGCGGAAAAGCCGGCCGGCGTGAGCATCTACATCTACCGCGCCAACCGTTCCATGGAGCGGGTGTTCTTCAACGCCGACGGTGAGCTGCTGCTGGTGCCCGAACAGGGCCGCCTGCGCATCGCCACCGAGCTGGGCGTGCTGGACGTGGCGCCGCTGGAGATTGCGGTCATCCCGCGTGGCATGAAATTCCGGGTCGAACTGCTCGATGCCCAGGCCCGCGGCTACATCGCCGAAAACCACGGCGCGCCGCTGCGCATCCCGGACCTCGGCCCGATCGGCAGCAACGGCCTGGCCAACCCGCGTGACTTCCTCACCCCGGTGGCCCACTACGAAGAAACCAGCGGGCCGGTGCAACTGGTGCAGAAATTCCTCGGCGAACACTGGGCCTGCGAGCTTTCCCACTCGCCGTTGGACGTGGTCGCCTGGCACGGCACCAACGTGCCGTACAAGTACGACCTGCGCCGCTTCAACACCATCGGCACGGTCAGCTTCGACCACCCCGACCCGTCGATCTTCACCGTGCTGACCTCGCCCACCAGCGTGCATGGCATGGCCAACATGGACTTCGTGATTTTCCCGCCGCGCTGGATGGTGGCCGAGAACACCTTCCGTCCACCATGGTTCCACCGCAACCTGATGAACGAATTCATGGGCCTGATCCAGGGCGCCTACGACGCCAAGGCCGAAGGTTTCCTGCCGGGCGGCGCTTCGCTGCATGGCGTGATGAGCGCCCACGGGCCGGACGCCGAGACCTGCGACAAAGCCATCGCCGCAGACCTGGCGCCGCACAAGATCGACGACACCATGGCCTTCATGTTCGAGACCAGCCAGGTGCTGCGCCCGAGCCGCCAGGCCCTCGACAGCCCGCAATTGCAGGCCGACTACGATAGTTGCTGGGCCACCTTGCCGAGCACCTTCAACCCGAACCGGAGATAACCGATGAACCACACCGCCATTGCCCGTAGCTGGGTCGAGCACGCCAACGGGCACAGCGATTTCCCGCTGCAGAACCTGCCGCTGGGCATCTTCAGCCGCCCGGGGCAGGCGCCACGTTGCGGCGTGGCCATCGGCGACGCCATCCTCGACCTTGAGGCCGTGCTGGCTGCCGGGTTGTTCGAAGGTGAGGCCAAGGCCGCAGTCGAGGCCACCCTGGGCGGCGCACTGAATGCCTTCTTCGCTCTCGGCCGCCCGGCGCGGGTCGCCCTGCGCGAGCGCCTGCTGGTGCTGTTGGGGGAGGGGAGCGAACACCAGGCCGCGCTGAAAGCTGCCTTGTACCCAGCCAGCACCTGCCAGTTGCACCTGCCGGCGAAGATCGGCGATTACACCGATTTCTACGTGGGCATCGAGCATGCCAAGAACGTCGGCAAGCTGTTCCGCCCGGACAACCCGCTGCTGCCCAACTACAAGCACGTGCCGATCGGCTACCACGGCCGCGCCTCGACCATTCGCCCTTCCGGTGCCGATGTCCGCCGGCCCAAGGGCCAGACCCTGCCGGCCGGGCAGACCGAGCCAAGTTTCGGCCCCTGCGCGCGCCTGGACTACGAGCTGGAGCTGGGCATCTGGATCGGCCAGGGCAATGACCTGGGGCAGCCGATCCCGATTGGCGATGCCGCCGAGCACGTGGCCGGCTTCTGCCTGCTCAACGACTGGTCGGCCCGCGATATCCAGGCTTGGGAGTACCAGCCGCTGGGGCCGTTCCTGTCCAAGAGCTTCATCAGCACCGTGTCGCCCTGGGTGGTGACCGCCGAAGCGCTCGAGCCGTTCCGCTGCGCCCAGCCGGCGCGCCCGGAGGGTGACCCGCAGCCGCTGTCGTACCTGCTGGACAGCCGTGACCAGGCCGGTGGCGCCTTTGATATCGAACTCGAGGTGCTGCTGCTGACCGAGCGCATGCGCGAGCAGAACCTGCCTGCCCATCGCCTGACCCTGAGCAGCACCCGCAGCATGTACTGGACCGTGGCACAGATGGTTGCCCACCACAGCGTCAACGGTTGCCAGCTGCAGCCGGGCGACCTGTTCGGTTCGGGCACCCTGTCGGGCGCCACGCCGGGCTCGTTCGGCAGCCTGCTGGAGATCACCGAGGGCGGCAAGCACCCGGTGGAGCTGGCCAGCGGCGAGGTGCGCAAGTTCCTCGAGGACGGTGACGAGGTCATCCTGCGGGCCCGTTGCGTGCGCGATGGCGTAGCCAGCATCGGCTTCGGCGAGTGCCGCGGCACCATCGTCGCGGCCAACTGAGGGGGCCGGGCGATGGAGCTGTTTACCTACTATCGGTCCACTTCGTCGTACCGGGTGCGCATCGCCCTGGCGCTCAAGGGCCTGGACTACCAGGCCCTGCCGGTCAACCTGCTCAAGGGCGAGCAGCGCGGCGATGACTATCTGGCGCTCAACCCGCAAGGGCGGGTGCCGGCCCTGCGCACCGACGGCGGCGAGCTGTTGGTGCAGTCGCCGGCGATCATCGAGTACCTGGAGGAGGTTCATCCACTGCCGGCTCTGCTGCCGGCCGCTGCCGAGGCGCGCGCCAAGGTGCGCGGTGTGGCGGCGATCATCGGTTGCGACGTGCACCCGCTGCATAACGTCAGTGTGCTCAACCAGCTGCGCCAGCTTGGGCACGATGAGACGCAGGTCAATCAGTGGATCGCCCACTGGATCGGCCAAGGGCTGGCGGCGGTGGAGCAATTGATTGGCGATGAGGGCTTCTGCTTCGGTGCCACGCCGGGGCTGGCCGATGTCTACCTGATCCCGCAGCTGTACGCGGCCGAGCGCTTCAACATCGACTTGGGCGGTTACCCGCGCATTCGCAGGGTGGCGGCGCTGGCCGAGGCGCATCCGGCGTTTGCCAAGGCCCACCCGGCACGGCAGGTGGACACGCCGGTTCAGTGAATCGAGCGCTTGGTCGACGGTAGTTGGCCGAGCCGTTCGCTCAGTTTCAGGCGCTGGATCGGGTCGTCGGTCAGCAGCAGCGCATGCTCCAGGTCGAAGCGTTCGGCCTGGGGGCACTCAAGGTGCTGGTAGAGCGTGGCCCGGGCCAGGTAGTCACTGACCTGCACCGGGCCCAGTTGCATCACCCGTTCGGCATCGATGAGTGCGGCAAGGTCGTTGTCGTTGCTGCTGTGCAGCTGGCGCAGGTTGCGCGACAGGCGCTGGAGCATCTGCATCGGTGAGGCGCTGCGCAGGTGTTCGGCACTCAACGGCAACTGCGCACCGAACTGGCGGGCGAGCAGTTCGCGGCAGTCGTTGGGGTAAAGGCGGCGCCCGCCGCAGGGGTCGAGCAGGTGATCGGCCCCAGGCACGCGCAGCAGGAAGTGGCCGGGAAAGTTGACCCCTTCGAGCGGGATCGACAGGTGCCGGGCCAGCTCCAGGGCGAGGATGGCCAACAGCAGCGGCTGGCCACGGCGGCGCTGCAGCACCTTGTCCATCAGCGCTACGTGCGGGCGCAGCGGGTGGTACTCATCCTGCTGGAAGCCCAGGGCATTGAGCTGGCGCAGCAGCGGCTGGGCCAGTTCGTTCAGGGGCAGCATCGGCAGATGGCTACTGACCTCGCACTGCAGCTCGTGCACGCGCGCCAGGCCGATCGAGGGGTCGACGCTGTGATCGTGTTCGGCGGCTATCCACAGGGTGGCTTCCAGCAGGGCGGCCGGTTCGCGTTGCAGGCAGGCCAGGCAGGCTTGGCGTGGGTTCATGGGGACTCTCCATCACGCTTGTACTATTAGCCCTGGCACCGGCTTTCGTCCAGTGGTCCGCCCGCGCGGCGGCCCTTATGCACCTGCCTATACTGGTAGGAGCACCTCTCGGGGGAGCCCGTCGATGTTCGCCCTCATGCAAAGTACCCGCACCCAGTCACTGCACCTGTTCATCGACCCGCCTACGGGCCTGAAGGCTGTTGTGGCTATTCACAGCGAACACCTGGGGCCGGCCATGGGCGGTTGCCGCTACCTGCCCTATGCCGATGACGAAAGCGCCATGACCGATGCCATCCGCCTGGCCCAGGGCATGAGCTTCAAGGCCGCCCTGGCGGGGCTGCCAATGGGCGGCGGCAAGGCGGTGATCGTGCGTAACCCGCATGTGGAGAACCGTGCGGCATTGTTCGAAGCGTTCGGTCGTTTCGTCGACACCCTTCAAGGCCGCTTCATCACTGCCGTGGACAGTGGCACCTCCACCATCGACATGGACTGCATTGCCCAGTCCACCCCCCATGTCACCAGCACCACCGCATCGGGCGATCCCTCGCCCCATGCGGCAATGGGAGTGTTTGCCGGCATCCGCGCAACGTCCATGGCCCGTCTGGGTAGCGACAATCTGGAAGGGTTGCGGGTGGCGGTGCAGGGCCTGGGCAATGTGGGCTACGCGTTGGCCGAGCAACTGCATGCGGCGGGTGCCGAGTTGCTGGTCAGTGACCTGGATGCGGGCAAGGTGCGCCTGGCGGTGGAGCAGCTCAATGCACACCCGGTGACCAATGACGCCTTGATCAGCACCCCCTGCGATATCTTCGCGCCTTGTGGGGTAGGGCCGGTGCTGAATGGGCAGAGCGTGATGCAACTGCGCTGCGCAGCGGTGGCGGGCTCGGCCAACAACCAGCTGACTACCTTGCAGGTGGCCGACCAGTTGGAGAACCGCGGGATACTGTATGCGCCGGATTATGTGATCAATGCCGGTGGCTTGATCTACGTGGCGTTGAAGCATCGCGGTGAAGACCTGGGCACCATCACCGCGCACCTGGCGCGGATACCCACGCGGTTGACCGAAGTTTTTGCCCATGCCCAGGCCGAAAAACGCTCACCGGCCCGGGTGGCGCAGATGCTGGCGGAAAGGTTGCTCTACGGCTGAGAAGGCTTGCGCTTCTACAGGGGGCCGCGCCGATTTTACTCGGCTGCCCCACCTTGGAGCAGTTCCGCCAGCGCATCCGGCTGGCTCTTGAACGCGCGGGCGAACACATCGCGGTTCTTGGCCATGTAGATACCGGCTTCCTCGACCTGCTGCTCGCTCAGCGACGGCACTGCTTTGTGCAGCACTTCAGCCAGGCGCTCGGCCAGTTCGAGCATCTTGTCGTGACGATCTGCTTCGGCCTTATCCATGAACAAGCGCTCCGGGTCGCGGCTGCTGCGGTACACCACTTCGACGGCCATTCATCACCTCTATGCCTTTTTGCTGGTTGGGGTATTAACTGTATTTTTATACAGTACAGGTGAAGGCCTGTTCACTGCAACCACAGTGATGGCCATTCGCGAGCAAAAAGCCTAGCGCACAAGTGCCCTGCGGCAATCCACCACCTTCCAAGACAGGGTGCCTGGCCCTTTAACTGCATGGCACAACAATTGTCACAGGCGTGACGCACCATCCTTCAGCCGTATCGGGGAATCGAACATCGTGAACACCAAATGGGCAGACAAGCTGCGCAAGGGCCTGCATGGCTCCGCCGACTCGCTGGGCAACCTGTGCGTGGAGGCATTCCACTACCTGGCACTGTTCGGCATCGGCGCAATCACCGCCTATGCGGCGGTGGTGACCTTCCTGGACATGCTGGGCAAGGGCGGGGTCAGCGTCGATGACATCCTGCTGCTGTTCATCTACCTGGAGCTGGGGGCGATGGTGGGGATCTACTTCAAGACCAACCACATGCCCATCCGCTTCCTGCTGTACGTGGCGATCACCGCGCTGACCCGCTTGCTGATCGGCGATGTGTCGCACCACAAGGCGCCGGATGTCGGGCTGCTGTACGTGTGTGGCGGCATCCTGCTGCTGGCGTTCGCCATCCTGGTGGTGCGCTATGCCTCCTACCGCTACCCGTCGACCAGGGTGCTGGACGCCAACGGCAAGGAAGTGGACGAGGGTAAATAGCCCTCAGTTGGCCAGGCAGGAGGCCGGGTGGCGATGATCGCGGGTCAGTGCGGCGAGCACTTGCAGCGGGTTCTGGCCAAGCTCGATGGCCAGGCCCAGGCGGATGCTGTCGATGACCCGCTGCAGACGCACCGGGTCGTTGCGCTGGGCCGCGCTGACCAGGCGCCTGGCAACCACGCCGCTGTCATCGGAGAGGGTCAGCATGATGCTGCCATCGAGGCGCTCGATGCTCAGGTTGACCCGGTATTCGGGGGCGAACGCAGCGCTGATCTGGTCGAAGGGGTTGTTCATGGTCGAGGCCTGCATTGAATGACTGCAGGAGTTGACCGGGGCATGCCGGGGTTGGTTCAGGCCCGCTGATCGGTGCAAATGAAAACGCCCGGCGCAAGGCCGGGCGTTTTTACTGTCGCGGTTGGATCAGGCTTCTGGGTCACTCAGTTCAAGCACGCCACGTTTACTGCGCAGTTTGCCGTAGAAATGTTCCAGTGCGTGGTTGAGCTTGTTGGCGGCGCCATCGACCGCCTGGTCCAGCGAAGTGGCGGTATGGGTCACGGAAATCGGTTGGTGGCCTTTGGGGCGAGCCTCCATCTGGCAGCGTTTGTCGTGCGGTCCGGGCTTGGCGCCGTTCTCGTCGCGCAAATGGACTTCGATGCGGGTGAGGTCTTCTTCGTAGCGCTCGAGGCTGCTGTGCAGCGTGGCGCGGACCCACTCGTCGAGACGGTTGTTGCCTTCGAAATGGTTGCTGCTGTTGACCTGGATTTGCATGACTTCAATCCTTATTCAGCTTGCTCGCGGGAGGCACTTTCAAGCCACTGAGGGCGTTGGTCTTTTTGCGCCTCTTGACTCTAAGGTCAGGCATCCGCGCGACGAATTCAACCCCCTGCGCAAGAAAAATTTCCTGTTGCAAAAAGCCCGGCGTTCGCCGGGCTTTTGTTGTCGTCGGTCAGAACTCAACCGAGGTCTGCAGGTATAGAGTACGGGGTTCGCCCACGTACTTGCCCTTGTTGTTGTCGTCGAACGAGCGGGTGTAGTACTCGCGGTTGAACAGGTTCTTCACCCCCACCGCCACCTTCAGGTTCGAAAGCGCAGGGCCGAAGTCATAGCCGGCACGGCTGCTCACCAGCATGTAGCCGGGGATACGCCCGGTGCTGCCGTCGGCGCTCTCGCTGGCGGTGTTGGCGTTGTCGGCGTACTGGCTGCTCTGGAAGCTGCTGTCCAGGTTCAACTGCCACGGGCCGTCGGTGTAACCCACACCCAGGGTGCCTTTGTGGCGCGACGAGAACGGCACCTGGTTACCCTTGTTCGGCCCGTCCTCACGGATGGTGGCATCGACGAAGGCGTAGCCGGCATGCACGTCGAAACCGGTCAGTGCCGGGCTCAGGCCGTCGAGGGCGTAGCGCACGCTGGTCTCGATGCCCTGGTGGCGGGTTTCGCCGCGGGCGATCACCGAATCGTTGGTCTGGTTGCTTTCGTACTGGTTGTCGAAATTGATCAGAAATACGCCGATCTCCGCCTGCAAGTCGCCATTGTCGTAACGGGTGCCGAGTTCCCAGGTACGTGCTTTCTCCGGTTTTACCTCGCCACTGCTGACCCGGTTGGGCATCTGGCTGTACTGCACGCTGCCGAATGACCCTTCGGTGTTGGCGTACAGGTTCCAGGTGTCGGTGAGGTGGTACATCACGTTGAGTGCCGGCAGGGCGGTGTTGTAGCTGCCCTGGTAGCGCTGGCCGCTTAGTTTGTTGCTTTGCTGCGAGTCGATCATCTCGTAGCGCACGCCCGGGGTGATGGTCCAGCGGCCGATGTCGATACGGTCGTCCAGGTAGATCGCATGGGCCTCGGTGCTGCCACGGGTGTCGCGGTCGTTGCGGCTGTCGGTGGTGGGCAGCAGGTTGCTGCGGGTCGGCTCGCGGTAGCGCAGTTCGTGGCCGGCTTCGTTGACGTAGCGGTAGCCGATGCCCAGTTCGTGCCAGCTGTCACCCAGCGCCACGCCTTGGGAGAAGCGCGTCTCGATACCGCGCACCCAGTATTCGCGCGGCGACAACGAAACGAAGTTGCCCTGGTCCAGATAACCGCTACGCAGGGTCTTGGTGAAGAAGCTGTTGACGCTGAACTGGCGGTCGTCCTGCTTGTAGTCGTAGCCGAAGTTGAACAGCGTGCGGCGGCCCCAGAACTTGTCCTTCAGGCGGGTCGACTGATAGGGATCATCGTCGAACGCCGCGGCACTCAGCCCGCCCGGCATCTCGGCCTCGCCCTCGTAGTACTGGGCCATGGCATGCAGACTGTTGGCTTGGTCGAGCTGCAGCTTGCCCTTGAGCATCAGGTCGTCGATCTGCGTGTTGCTGTGTTCGCGCCAGTCGCTACCCCGGGTGCCGGAGTACAGCAGGGCACCCCCCAGGCCGTTGGCGTTGGTGCCGCCGATCAGCAGGTTGGCGTTGTTCTTCAAGCCATCCTGGCTGGACGACGGGCTGATCTGGTTCTGCATCGCCGCCTTGAACGTCGCCTCTTCGGGGATGGCACGGGTGACGAAGTTGACGATGCCACCGACGTTTTGCGGCCCGTAGCGCACCGCGCCGCCGCCGCGCACCACGTCCACTGCGTCCATGTTGCCCAGGCTGATCGGCGCCAGCGACAGCTGTGGCTGGCCATAAGGGGCGAACGGCACCGGGATGCCGTCCATCAGCACGGTGGAGCGCGACGCCAGGCGCGGGTTGAGGCCACGGATGCCGAAGTTAAGCGCCAGGTCGTGGCTGCCGGTGCCGTTGTTCTCCGGTGCGTTCACCCCGGGGATGCGGTTGAGCACTTCACGGGCGCTGCTGGCGCCGCTGCGCTCGAACTCCTCGCGGCGTACCACGTCACGGGCGCCGGGGTGTTCGAAGACGTTGTCCTGGCGCGCGTCGGCCAGCCAGTCACCGACCACGGTCGAGGCCCCCAGCTCCACGGCCGCGCCGCTGTTGCCCGCCTGTAGCGGTTGCAGGCTGTAGGCGTTGTCGGCTTCCTGACGGGCCTGCAGGCCGCTGCCGCGCAGCAATGCATCCAGGCCCTGGCCCACCTCGTACTGGCCGTCCAGGCCAGGGCTGATCAGGCCTTGAGTCAGCGCCGAGCCGAACGAGATCAACGCGCCGCTTTCGCGACCGAACTGGTTGAGCGCGTCTTCCAGGCTGCCGGAGGCGATGTGGTAGCTGCGGGTTTCGGCGGCCAGGGTGGCGGGCACGGCGCCGCCCAGGCTGATGGCGAGCAGCAGGGCGTGGGCGAGGGGGCTGGGGCGCAGAAGCATGGGGCGGTGGTCCTGTGAGAAGGGGGGTCTGCCTTCTCTGTCACGCGAGGTCGGGGAAATGGCTCAGGTTGATTCAAATTTTTTTCAGGCTTCACCGGCCTCATCGCTGGCAAGCCAGCTCCCCCCTGCCCCTGTGGGAGCCGGCTTGCCGGCGATAGGGCCGCCACAGGTTCACCCCGTAGCCGCCTCGACCGACACCCAGTACCGGGTAAACCGCCGCACCTTCACCGGCAACGCCACCTCCAGCATGGCCAGGATCCGCTCGCTGTCTTCCAGCGGATACGACCCGGAAATCCGCAAGTCGGCCACCCGCTCGCTGCAGGCCAATTGCCCAAGCCGGTAGCGCGAAAGCTCGGCAACAAAGTCGCCGAGGCGCATCTGCGACACCACCAGCATGCCGTCCACCCAGGTTGCGCGGTTCGGGTCCAGTGGCGCGATCGCCTGCCACCCATCCCGGGCGAAACGCGCCTGGTGCCCGGCCAGCAGGCTTTGCCCGGCCACGCTGGCGCTGCCGCTGAACACCGTGACCAAGCTGAACCCCTCGAACTGGCGCACATTGAAGCGCCCGCGCTCCAGCAGCAGCTCGCCTTCGCCGGTGCGTAGCCGCATTGGCCGCGCATCGTTGGCCGTCTCCAGCAACAGTTCACCCTCCTGCAGGCGCACCAGCCGCTGCTGGCCATCGAAGCGCACATCGGCGGCGCTGCGGGTGTTCAGGTGCAACTGGCTGCCATCGTCGAGGGTCAGCCGCCGGCGCTGGCCGATCGGGCTGCGATAGTCGGCCATCAGCCCCGGCAGCGGGTTGTGCTGCTGCAGACCGAGCCCGGTGGCACTGGCCACCCCCACCAGCAACAGTGCCTTGAGCGCCCGGCGCCTGGCCGGGGAGGGCGGCGCCTGCAGGGTCGCGTGCACCACCGGCGAGGCCACGCCGCGCAGGCGCTGGTTGACCTGCTGGATGTGCGCCCAGGCGCGCTGGTGCTCATGGTCGGCTGCCAGCCAGCGCTCCAGCGCCAGGTGCTGGTCGAAGCCCTCGGCCTGGGATTCGATCAGCCAATGCACGGCCTGCTCGGCGACGCGGGGGGCGAACGTGGTGTTCATTGGGCGAAGTAGCAGCGCAGGGCTGCCTTGTGCAGGTAGCGCTTGACCGTCGCCAGCGAGATGCCCAGCTCCCGGGCGATCTCGCCCTGGCCCAGGCCGTCGACCTGGGCCAGCAGGAACGCGCGCTTGACCAGCGGCGGCAGGCCATCGAGCAGGCGGTCGAGCTCCAGCAGGGTGTCGAAGATGATCGCCTTTTCTTCTTCGCTCGGCGCCACCTGCTCGGGCACCAGGGCCAGCGCCTCGAGGTAGGCGCGCTCCAGTTCCTGGCGGCGGAAGTGGTTGCACAGCACGCGCTTGGCCACGGTGGCGAGGAAGGCGCGGGGCTCTACCAGTTGCGGCGTTTCACGGGCCTGCAGCAGGCGCACGTAGGTGTCCTGGGCCAGGTCCGCGGCGCTTTGCGGGCAACCCAGGCGTCGCCGCAACCAGCCGGTAAGCCAGCTGTGGTGGTTGAGGTACAGACCTTCGACGGTGGAAGAGAGGGCGCTGGGCACCGATGCGACTCCGGCGCCAAGCTAGCGCAACTGGAAGTAAGAATTGTTCGCATTGTATTCAGGCCTCGGCCTTTCGGCAATCGGTGAAAGGAGGGCGCAGTTCATCCCCGATTCTTTGCTTATGAGAATTGAAATCATTACTATTGCACCCCCATTTCCCCGGACCACCGCGATGAAGAGCAAAGCCGCCGGCCTTCCCTTGAGCTATCGCCTGGCCGTCGCCTCACGCAGCCTGGCGGCACTGCTGGGCGGCTACCTGCTGGCGTCACTGGCCAGCGTGTGCATTGCCCTGCTCGCGCCCATGGCCCAGGTCGATGCCGCGCTCACCGGCATGATGCTGTCGTTCGTGGTCTACCTGCTGGCCTTCATCGGCTGCTTCGCCTGCCGCAGCGCCTGGCGCGCCTGGCTGGGCGTGCTGCTGCCCAGCCTGGTGCTGGGGCTGATCGCCGGGCTTGCCTACTGGATGAAAAACGGATGAAAGAGGGCTTTCGCCAGGCCATGGCCTGGTTGCACACCTGGACCGGGCTGATCTTCGGCTGGCTGTTGTTCGCCATTTTTCTCACCGGGACGCTGTCGTACTTCAAGGACGAGATCAGCCACTGGAGCACCCCCGAAGTCCAGAGCCACCCGCTTGATCCGGTGGCCAGCCTGGCGCTGGCGCAGCGCTATCTGCAAAGCAACGCCAGCCACGCCAACAGCTGGTTCATCCGCCTGCCCAGTGAGCGCGAGCCGGCGCTCAGCGTCAGTTGGCGCGACCCGAATGCGGGTGGGCGACGCGGCATGGTCAGGAAGGACCTGGACGCCGTCAGCGGCCAGGAAGTGCTGGGCCGCGACAGCCGTGGCGGCGAGTTCTTCTACCGTTTCCACTTCGAGCTGGAGATGCCTTACCCGTGGGGGCGCTGGTTGGCGACCTTCTGCGCCTTCATCATGCTGCTGGGCCTGGTGACCGGGATCATCACCCACAAGAAGATCTTCAAGGAGTTCTTCACCTTCCGCCCTGGCAAGGGCCAGCGCTCCTGGCTCGACGGCCATAACGCCATCGGCGTGCTGGTGCTGCCGTTCCACCTGATGATCAGCTACAGCAGCCTGGTGATCTTCATGTACATGGTGATGCCGGCCAGCATCATGGCCAGCTATGGCGACAGCGGCGACTATTTCGACGACCTGTTCGGGCGTGACCAAACACCGGCGCTGGCCGGCGTCGCGGCACCCCTGGCGCCATTGCCGGAGTTGTACGCCAAGGTGCAGGAGCAGGCGCCGGGCGCGCGCATGGGCTTCATCCAGGTGCAGAATCCTGGCGACGCCAATGCCCGGGTCACCTTCAGCCGCGCCTCGGCCGACAGCGTGGCCTACAAGCGCAGCGCCAACTGGACCTTCGATGGTGTCAGCGGCGCCCTGCTTAGCCAAGGCGCGCCGGAGAGCGCGGCGATGATGACCTCGTTTACCTTCGTCGGCCTGCACATGGGCAATTTCGCCGGGCCGTGGCTGCGTTGGCTGTATTTCGCCTTCGGCGTGGCCGGCACGGCGGTGATCGGCACGGGCCTGGTGATGTGGCTGGGCAAACGCCAGCTCAAGCATGCCAAGAGCGGGCATATGCCAGTCGAGCTGCGCCTGGTCGAGGTGCTCAACATCGCCAGCATGAGCGGCCTGCTGCTCGGCGTGGCGGCGTTCTTCTGGGCCAACCGCCTGCTGCCGGTGACGTTGCAGGGGCGTGCCGACTGGGAGATCAACGCCTTCTTCCTGGCCTGGGCCCTGGCGCTGGCCCATGCCGTGCTGCGCCCCGGGCGCCGGGCTTGGGGCGAGCAACTGGCGCTGGGCGCGCTGGCCTTCGCCCTGTTGCCGCTGCTCAACGCCCTGACCACCGGCCAGGGGTTGAACCACTCCATTGCCGTCGGTGACTGGGCCATGGCCGGGTTCGACCTGACCGCACTGGGCACCGGGCTGTTCCTCGCCTGGGCTGCCGGCAAGATGCTGCGCGCGCCCAAGGTGTTGACCAAGCGCGCGCCCAAGGTCGCCAAAGCCGTGGAGGTGAGCTGATGTTGAGCGTCGCGCTGCTCGGTTTCGCCGGATTCGCCGGCCTGTGCCTGGCCATGGAAAAACACTTCAATGACCTGCTTGGGCGCAAGCCCACGGCCAGCCAGCTCAAGGCCCTGCGCATCTGTGGCTGGTCGCTGTTGCTGCTGTCGCTGGTGCTGGCCGTGCACTTGCAGGGCTTGGCCCTCGGCCTGGTGGAGTGGATCGCCGTGCTGATGGCCGGGGTGACGCTGTGGGTGTTCGGCCTGCCGTACCAGCCTCGGTTGCTGCTGGGCCTGGCGGCGGCCAGCCTGGTGCTTGGGCCGTTGCTGGCCGTGCTGGCGGTGTAAGGCGTTGCGCGAGCCGGGGGAGGTGATCGACGCCGACGCCGAGGCCAGCCGTGGTCGGGCGCGCTTCGTCCAGGTATTCCTCGCCCAGCGTGCGCGCATGGAGGCGCTGGTCAACCGGCGCATCGGCTGCCGCGCCACCGCCGCCGACCTGGTGCAGGAACTGTTCCTGCGCTTCTGGCGCCGCCCCGAGGTCAAGGTCGAAGCCCTCGATACCTACCTGCTGCGCAGTGCCAGCAACCTGGCCATCGACTACCTGCGCAGCGAAGGCAGCCGCGACCGCGTGGCCGAAGGCTTGCAGCACACCGACGACGAAGCCTTCGCCCAGGCGCCCGAACAGGCCCTGGAGGTCGACCATGACCTGCAGCGCATCGAGGCGGCGCTACGCGCCTTGCCCGAGCGCACCCGGCAGATCTTCCTGCTCAATCGCATCCACGGCTGCACCTATGGCGAGATCGCCAAGGCCATGCAGCTGTCCCAGAGCGCCGTGGAAAAGCATATGATGCGCGCCCTCGAAGCGTGCAAGGCGAGTGTCGCCGAAGCCGCCCCCCCACCGCGCCGGCCAGGGAGCGCCCGTCGATGAGCCTCGAACCGCCGATTACTGCCGAACAGTCCCGGGCCGCCCTGGGCTGGATGATGCGCATCCACCAGCAGCCCGAGCAGGCCGAAAGCGCCGCATTCAAGCGCTGGTTGCTGCAGGCCCCGGCCCATCGCGAAGCCTACGCCCAGGCCCAGGCGTTGTGGCAGCAGACCGAGGCCCCGGCCGCGCGCCTGGCCGCCGAAGAACAGGCCGGCCTGCAGCAGTATCTCGAGGCCATGCGCCGCCCTGCCCGCAAACCCCATTGGCAGCGCTTCGCCGTGGCCGCTTGCCTGGTGCTGGCGCTGGGAGGCGTGGCCGGCTGGCAGCCGCAGCATTGGTTGCAGGACCTGCGCGCCGACTACACCAGCGCCGAGCAGGTGCGCCAGGTGACCTTGGCCGATGGCTCACAACTGACACTGGACGCCGGCACCGCGATCGGCGTGGACTTCGACCAGGGTGAGCGCCGTGTGCGCCTGCTGCGCGGCGCCGCGTACTTCCAGGTAACCCACACCGGCGCGCCGTTCCTGGTCGACGCCAACGGCGGGCAGGTGCGCGTGCTCGGCACCCAGTTCGAAGTGCGCGAGCAGGCTGAGGGTGCCCAGGTCACGGTGCGCAGCGGCCGGGTGGCGGTGACGCCTGCCCAGGGCCAGCCGGCGCGCGAGCTGACCGCCAATCAACAGCTGGCCTATGCCACCGGCAGGGCGGGCGCGGTCGAGGCGGTGGACAGCGACAGCCGCCTGGCCTGGCGCCAGGGCTGGCTGAATTATTACCAGGTGCCGCTGGGGCAGGTGGTCGAGGACCTGGGGCGTTACTACCCCGGGCGGATCGTGCTGCTCGACGGCGAGCTGGCGCAGCGCAAGGTCAGCGGCAGCTTCCCGGTGGCCGAGCCGCTGCTGGCGCTGGACTCGCTGGGCAAGGTGCTGGGGTTCTCGCGGCAGACGCTGTTGGGGCGGATCACTGTCCTGCGCTAGGTG
>NZ_JBOBDM010000069.1:0-27243 GCF_050586605.1 Pseudomonas sp. ES1
AGCAATCAGTGCAATTCGAAGGTATCGGCGTCCAGGTTGGCCGGGAATCGCGCCCGGTACGCCGCCAGTTCCGCAGCGCGCAGCACCACGGTGAACACACCGTCGGCTTCGCCCGCGCTCAACAGGCTCTCACCCTGGAAATCCAGCACCTGGCTGTCGCCGGAATAGGCAAAGCCCTTGCCATCGGTGCCCACCCGGTTCACCGCCGCCACGAAGCACAGGTTCTCGATCCCCCGCGCCGGCAGCAGCCGGTTCCAATGGGTGCGCCGTGCGGCGGGCCAGTTCGCCGTGTACAGCAGCAGGTCGGTGTCCTGGGCGTCGCGGCTCCACACCGGGAAGCGCAGGTCGTAGCAGATCAGCGGGCGAATGCGCCAGCCCTTGAGTTCGAACAGCACCTGGCGCTCGCCGGGGGTGTAGTGCTTGTGTTCGCCGGCCATGCGGAACAGGTGGCGCTTGTCGTAGTGCAGGATCTCGCCATCGGGCCGCGCCCACAGCAGGCGGTTGCGGTGGCTGCCATCGGCGGCCTGGATGATCACGCTGCCGGTGATCACGGCATTGCGCTTCTTCGCCTGGGCCTTGAGCCACTTGTAGGTCGGGCCGTTCTCCGGCTCCGCCAGGCTTTGCGACTCCATCGAAAAACCGGTGGTGAACATCTCCGGCAGGATCACCAGGTCGACTTCACCGGCCTGGCCGATCAGCTCCTCGAAATGGGCATAGTTGGCTTCGCGGTCGTGCCAGGCCAGGGTGGTCTGCACCAGGGCGATTTTCAGGTTCGGCAGTTCACTCAGATCGCGCATAGTTTTTCCGCCGCCTGTCGCAGCGTCTCCTCACGTTTGGCAAAGCACAGGCGCACCAGGCGTTGCTCGGGGATGGGTTGCTGATAGAACACCGACACCGGGATGCTGGCCACGCCGTGTTCGCGGGTCAGCCACAGGGCCATGTCGACGTCGTTCAGGTCGGGGCGGATCTGCGAGTAGTCCACCAGTTGGAAATAGGTACCCGGGGTGCGGGTGAAGCTGAACCGCGAGCCCTGCAACAGGTCGCAGAACAGGTCGCGCTTGGCCTGGTAGAAGGCTGGCAGCTCGTCGATGTGTTGCGGGTGCTCGGCCATGAAGTCGGCCAGGGCGCACTGCAAGGGCGTGACACCGCAGAAGTTGACGTACTGGTGAACCTTGCGCAGTTCGGCGCTGAGCGCCGCTGGCGCGACCACGTAGCCGGTCTTCCAGCCGGTGACGTGGTAGGTCTTGCCGAACGAGCTGATGACAAAGGCTCTGCTGTACAGCTGCTCGTGGGCCAGCACGCTGGCGTGGCGCACGCCGTCGTAGATCAGGTGCTCGTAGACTTCGTCACTGACCAGGTAGATGTCGCGGTTGGCGATCAGCGCGGCCAGCTGGTCCAGGTCGTCGCGGCTGATCAGCGCGCCGCTGGGATTGTGCGGCGAGTTGAGGATGACCATGCGCGTGCGCGGGCTGAGGGCGTCGCTGAACTTCTGCCAGTCGATGCTGAAGCTGCCGTCAGCGAGCGGCACGTGCACGCAGCGGCCACCGGCCAGCTCCACCGAGGGTTCGTAGCTGTCGTAGCACGGGTCGAAGACGATCACCTCATCGCCGGGGTGGATCACCGCCTGGATGGCACAGAAGATTGCTTCGGTGGCGCCGGGGGTGATGGTCACTTCCTGGTCCGCGTCCACCGCCACGCCGTACAGCCGAGCGATCTTGGCCGCCACTTGCTGGCGCAGGGCTGGCAGGCCGGTCATCGGCGAATACTGGTTGTGCCCGGCGGCCACATGGCGGCCAACGGCATCGAGCAGGGCCTGGGGGCCGTTGAAGTCAGGGAAGCCCTGGGACAGGTTGAGCGCACCGGTCTGCATGGCGAGCTGCGACATGGTGGTGAAGATGGTCGTGCCGACGTTCGGCAGTTTGCTGCGGATCATGGAGCCCTCTTTCCTGGGGTTTGTCCGGCACGGGGTGGAGCCCGAGCATAGCGGATCAAGCAGTCAGGAAAAAGGTTGAAACAATAGGGGCATTGCGTTGGATCAACGGACCTCTTCGCGGGTAAACCCGCTCCCACAAGTACAGCGCTGTACCTGTGGGAGCGGGTTTACCCGCGAATGGCCATCGTTTACTAGCGCTTGTCGCGGCGCTTCTTCTCGGCCTTCTTGTGGTGCGACATCAAGCGACGTTTCTTGTTGACCTGGCGATCGGTGAGGGTGTTCTTATTGCCCTCGTACGGGTTCTCACCGCCCTTGTACTCGATGCGGATCGGCGTGCCGACCAGCTTGAGCACGCGGCGGTAGGTGTTCTCCAGGTAACGCGAGTAGGACTTGGGCACCTTCTCGGTCTGGTTGCCGTGGATCACGATCAGCGGCGGGTTGGCGCCACCGAGGTGGGCATAGCGCAGCTTGATACGGCGACCGTTGACCAGCGGCGGCTGGTGCTCGCTGATGGCGTCTTCGAGGATCTGCGTCAGGCGGCTGGTCGGCCAGCGGGTGACCGCCGACTTGAACGCGGCCTGCACCGACTTGTACAGGTGGCCAACACCGGTGCCGTGCAGGGCGGAGATGAAGTGAATGTCGCAGAAGTCGACGAAGAACAGCCGGCGCTCCAGCTCGGTCTTCACGTAGTCGCGCTCGCCCGCTTCCATGCCATCCCACTTGTTCAGCGCGATGACGATGGCCCGGCCGGCTTCGAGGGCGAAGCCCAGCAGGTTGAGGTCGTGGTCGACCACGCCTTCGCGGGCGTCCATGACGAAGACCACCACGTTGGCGTCCTTGATCGCCTGCAGGGTCTTCACCACCGAGAACTTTTCGACTTCCTCGTGGATCTTGCCGCGCTTGCGCACGCCGGCGGTGTCGATGAAGGTGTACTTCTCGCCATCACGCTCGAACGGGATGTAGATACTGTCGCGGGTAGTACCCGGCTGGTCGTACACCACCACGCGCTCTTCGCCGAGCATGCGGTTGACCAGGGTCGACTTGCCCACGTTCGGGCGGCCGATGATGGCGATCTTGATGCCATCTTTTTCGCTCGGCCCTGGAATGCGCACGGCCTCTTCGCCTTCGGCGACGTTCAGGTCGAGGGCTTCTTCCTCGGCATCACGCGGGATGTGGCCGAGCAGCGATTCCATCAGGGCGTTGATACCACGGCCCTGGGAGCCGGCCACCGGGATGGCGTTGCCCATGCCCAGCGGCGAGAACTCGGCGCGGGCGATGTCCGGATCGATGTTGTCGATCTTGTTGGCCACCAGCACCGCCGCCTTGTTCCGCTTGCGCAGGTGGTCGGCGATCATCTGGTCGGCGGCGGTCATGCCGGCGCGGGCATCCACCAGGAACAGGACGTAGTCGGCTTCTTCGATGGCCATCAGCGACTGCTCGGCCATCTTCTCGTCCATGCCCACTTCGTCACCGGTGATACCGCCGGTGTCGATCAGGATGAAGGAACGACCCTGCCAGCTGGCATCGCCGTACTGGCGGTCACGGGTCAGGCCCGACAGGTCACCGACGATGGCATCGCGGGTCTTGGTCAGGCGGTTGAACATGGTGGATTTGCCGACGTTCGGGCGGCCCACCAGGGCGATTACGGGAACCATGCGGCTCTCCACTCTTGAATTCTTGAAAATGCAAAGGCCGCTGCAAGGCAGCGGCCGGAGTTCGGGCGGCGTTTCCTACGCCGCTACCTGAGCCCGCGAACGGGCTCAAGCATAGCTTCAGCGGATGGTCAGTGCCTCGAGCTTGCCGCTGTTGCCGAAGACGTAGATGGTGTCGCCGACCACAAGTGGACGGGCGCGCAGGCCATCGCTGTCGATACGCTCACGGCCGACGAAACGGCCATCGACCTGGCTCAGCAGGTGCAGGTAACCCTCGAAGTCACCCACCGCCACGTAGCTGGAGAACACTTCCGGCGCCGACAGCTGGCGACGGGCCATGCTGTCGTTGCTCCACAGGGCGCTGGAGGAACGCTCGTCGACACCCTCGACGGTGCCCGAAGCCAGGCTCACGTAGACGTTGCCGAAGCCCTGGGCGACACCCACGTAGCTGGAGGCATCACGCTGCCACAGCACACGGCCGCTTTCCAGGTCCAGGCCGGCGACGCGGCCCTGGTAGGTGCTGACGTACAAGGTGCCACCGGTCAGCAGCAGGCCGCCGTCGATGTCCACCACGCGGTCCAGCTCGGAGCGCCCTTGCGGGATGGCCACGCGGCTTTCCCACACCGGTACGCCGTTGTTGATGTCCACCGCCACCACCTTGCCGGTGGACAGGCCGGCGACGGCCAGGCGGTTGGTGACGATCGGCGCGCCGGTACCACGCAGGGTGAGTACCGCTGGGGTGTTTTCGTAGATCCAGCGACGGTCGCCGGTGGCGGCGTCGAGGCCGATCAGGCGGTCGTCCTGGGTCTGTACCACCACCACGTCGCCGTTGTTGGCGGGCGGTGCCAGGACTTCGCTGGTGACGCGCGAACGCCAGCGCTCTTCGCCGGTGCTCGAGTCCAGGGCAATGACTTCACCCTTGAGCGTGCCCAGCATGACCAGGCCGTAGCCCACGCCAACCGCGCCGGAAACCGGCAGATCGAGGTCCTTCTTCCACACCACGTCGCCGTTGAGGCGGTCGAGTGCGAAGACTTCACCGGTGACGTCGGCAGCGTAGATGCGGTCGTTCTCGATGGCCGGTACCAGGGTGTTGTACGTCTCGCCCTGGCCGTCACCGATCGAACGGCTCCACTGCTTCTTCAGCACCACTTCCTCGGTGAACTTGGTCAGCTCGGCCGGGGGCAGTTCCTTCTTGCTGTTGCTGCTGCAACCCGCTGCCAGAACGGCGAGGGTGAGCACTGCTGCTTGTTTCCAACCCTTCACTTCAGGCGTCCCCTTTGGCCAGGTCATCCAGCTTCAGTTGCAGGCCACCGATCGCGGCGTCGTCGGACAGCGCGGCCTTGGCTTTTTCGTAGGCGCCGTGGGCGTCGTCGGCACGGCCCAGCTGCACCAGCAGGTCGCCCTTGAGCTCCTCGCGGCTGGCCAGGAAGGCTTTGTCGGCATCGCCGTCGAGCAGTTTCAGGGCCTCTTCGGCCTTGTCCTGTGCCGCGAGCACGCGGGCCAGACGCTGACGGGCGATTTCACCCAGGGTGGCGTCGGCCGGCTTGTCCATCACGGCCTTGAGCTCGGTGGCGGCGTCGTCCAGCTTGCCGCTGTCGACCGCAACCTTGGCCACGAACAGGCTGCCGTACTGGGCGTAGGCGCTACCGCCAAACTCGCTCTTGAGCTTGCCGGACAGCTCGGCGACCTTGCTTGCGTCAGGCTGGCCAGACGGCGTCAGCGAGGTTTCCAGCAGGGCCTGGTACAGCGCCGAGGCGCCTTGCGACTGGTTGGCCTGGTACTTGTGCCAGGTCTGCCAGCCCATCACCACTACGCCGGCCAGCAGTGCGCCAGTCAGCAGCGGCTTGCCGTTGCGGTTCCACCAGTCCTTGACCCCAGCCAGGTCGTCATCATCGGTACTCGACACCCCAATACTCCTTTTCGCCTATTCGTTGTTGAACCGCGTTACGCCTGGGCGATCGCGGTTTCCAGGTGCTCGGCAAGAGCATCCCAGGCAATGTTCTGTTGTTCGCCCTGGCCACGCAGGGGCTTCAGACCGATTTCTTGCTTGGCCAGCTCGTCGTCGCCGAGGATCAGGGCGAACAGCGCGCCGCTCTTGTCGGCTTTCTTGAACTGGCTCTTGAAGCTGCCGGCACCGGCGTTGACCGCCAGGCGCAGGCCCGGCAGACGGTCGCGCAGGCTTTCGCTCAGACGCAGGCCGGCCAGCTCCGCCTGCTCGCCGAAGGCGCACAGGTAGACGTCGATGGTGCGGTTGATCGACTCGGGCACCTTGCCCAGGGTCTCCAGCAACAGGATCAGGCGTTCGATGCCCATGGCGAAACCAACGCCCGGGGTCGGCTTGCCGCCCATCTGCTCGACCAGGCCGTCATAGCGGCCACCGGCGCAGACGGTGCCCTGGGCGCCGAGCTTGTCGGTGACCCACTCGAACACGGTCTTGCTGTAGTAATCGAGGCCACGCACCAGCTTGGTGTTGATCACGAACGGGATACCGGCGGCATCCAGGCGAGCCTTGAGGCCCTCGAAGTGCACGCGGGATTCTTCGTCCAGGTAGTCTTCCAGCTTCGGCGCGCCGACCAGCACCGCCTGGGTGTTGGCGTCCTTGCTGTCGAGGATGCGCAGCGGGTTGCTCTTGAGGCGACGCTGGCTGTCTTCGTCCAGTTGCTCGAGGCGCGCGGACAGGAACTCGACCAGTGCATCGCGGTAGCGCGCGCGGGCTTCGCTGGTGCCCAGGCTGTTGAGCTGCAGCTCCACGGCGTCCTGGATGCCCAACAGGCCCCACAGGCGCCAGGTCAGCATGATCAGCTCGGCATCGACGTCCGGGCCGTCGAGGTTGAACACCTCCACGCCGATCTGGTGGAACTGGCGATAGCGGCCCTTCTGCGGGCGCTCGTGGCGGAACATCTGGCCGATGTACCAGAGCTTCTGCACCTGACCGTTGCCGGTGATGCCGTGCTCGAGTACCGCACGCACGCAGGCGGCGGTGCCTTCGGGGCGCAGGGTGAGCGAATCGCCGTTGCGGTCGTCGAAGGTGTACATCTCTTTTTCGACGATATCGGTGACTTCACCGATCGAGCGCTTGAACAGCTCGGTGAACTCGACGATCGGCGTACGGATCTGGCTGTAGCCGTAGCTGTCCAGCAGGCCGGCCACGGTGCCCTCGAAGTAGCGCCACAGCGGCGACTGGTCGGGCAGGATGTCGTTCATGCCACGGATGGCTTGCAGCGATTTGCTCACGAGTAGTCCTTACGAATTCTGTGTATCAGCCACGGGCGATCAGCGCCGCGTCGGCCTCGGCCTTCTCGGCCGCTTTCTGGCGGATGAGTTTTTCCAGCTCATCGACCAGGTTGTCGTTGTTCAGCTTCTGCGATGGCTTGCCATCGATGTAGATCAGGTTCGGCGTGCCGCCGGTGAGGCCGACGTGCGCCTCCTTGGCTTCACCCGGGCCGTTGACCACGCAACCGATCACGGCCACGTCCAGCGGTACCAGCAGGTCTTCCAGGCGCCCTTCCAGCTCGTTCATGGTCTTGACCACATCGAAGTTCTGCCGCGAGCAGCTCGGGCAGGCGATGAAGTTGATGCCACGGGAACGCAGATGCAGGGACTTGAGGATGTCGTAGCCGACCTTCACTTCTTCGACCGGGTCTGCGGCCAGCGAAATGCGGATGGTGTCGCCGATACCTTCGGCCAGCAGCATACCGAGGCCGACGGCGGATTTCACTGTCCCCGAACGCAGGCCACCGGCTTCGGTGATGCCTAAGTGCAGCGGCTGGATGATCTGCTTGGCCAGCAGGCGGTAGGCTTCGACGGCCATGAACACGTCGGAGGCCTTGACGCTGACCTTGAAGTCCTGGAAATCCAGGCGGTCGAGGTGCTCGACATGGCGCAGCGCCGACTCGACCAATGCGGCCGGGGTCGGTTCGCCGTACTTCTTCTGCAGGTCTTTCTCGAGGGAGCCGGCGTTGACGCCGATGCGGATCGGGATGCCACGGTCACGGGCGGCATCGACCACCGCGCGCACGCGGTCTTCGCGGCCGATGTTGCCCGGGTTGATGCGCAGGCAGTCAACGCCCAGTTCGGCCACGCGCAGGGCGATCTTGTAGTCGAAGTGGATGTCGGCGACCAGCGGCACGCTGACCAGCTTCTTGATCTTGCCGAACGCCTCGGCGGCGTCCATGTCCGGTACCGAGACACGCACGATATCGACGCCGGCATCGACCAGGCGCTGGATCTGCCCCACGGTGGCGGCGACGTCATTGGTGTCGGTGTTGGTCATGCTCTGCACCGCGATCGGCGCATCGCCGCCCACCGGTACATTGCCGACCCAGATTTTGCGGGATTCGCGACGTTTGATCGGAGATTCGCCGTGCATGACTTACTGTCCCAACTTCAGGCGAGCGGTTTCGCCACTGGTGAACGGGGCGACATCGACCGCCTGGCCGTTGTAGCTCACCTGGGCGCCGCGGGCGAACCCGAGGCGTACCGCGAACGGTGGCTTGCCGGTCAGTTCCAGGCTATCGCCCTTGCGCTTGATGGCGCTGAACAGCACCTTGCCGTTGCCGTCGGAGACCTGGGTCCAGCAATCGGCGGTGAACTGGATGTGTACGCTGCCGCTGCCGGCCGGTACTGGCGCCGGAGCCGCTGCCGCCGGAGCGACGGGAGCCGGAGCGACAGCCACGGGGCTGGCGGGCGCAGGCTGGGCGACCGGGGCGACGGTTGCAGCCGCAGCAGGCGCGGGAGCAGGAGCAGTGCTTGGCGCTGGCGCTGGCACGCTGTTGGACGGTGCCACAGCCACTACCGGTGCCGGGGTTTCAACGGCCACTGCCGGAGTTTGCTCGCTGGCCACAGGCTCCAATGGCAGCACTTCGCTGGCAGGTTGCTGGGCTTCGCTGACAGCCTGGTCTTCCGGCTCGTCCAGCGGGTGGATCTGGGTAGTGCCGTCGGCGCTCTCGACCTCGACGTGCTCCAGGGCGATCTTGGCCAGGTCCTTGCCGCGCAGGCTGCCCTGGTCCTGCCACCAGAAGAAACCACCGCCCACCACGGCCACCAGCAACAGCAGGCTGACCACGCGCATGATGTTGTGCGATAGGCGGACCGGCTCCTCAATGCGACCGAGTGCGTGCACGTCGCTGCCTTGGGCGTGGGTGCCGGTGATGTTGTCGAACGCCTGCACCAGCGGAGCCTGGTCCATGCCCATCAGTTTGGCGTAGGCACGGATGTAACCACGGGCGAAGGTGTGGCCGGGCAGCTTGTCGAAGGCGCCGGCTTCCAGGTTGTTCAGCGAAGATACCGTGAGGTTGAGCTTTTGCGCGACTTCGGCCTGGCTCCACTCCCGCTGTTCACGGGCCTGGCGCAAGACGTCACCGGGGTTCTGGCGAGTCGCTGCTACTTCTGTTTGCGCGGCTTTCATCGTTGCTCCGACAGGTATTGCTGATATTCCGGCGTACCGGGATAAAGTCGTTGTAATTGCTGGCCCAACCGGGCCTCGTCACCCTGTTGATCAAGGGCGCGGGCCAAGCGGCTGCCCAGCAACAGGCTACGGGCGTTCTGTTCGCTCAGCTGGCTGAAACGATCGTAGTAGTCCCGGGCCGGCACATAATGCCTGTTTTCGTAGGACAACTCAGCCATTTCAAGCAACGCCTTCGGTTGCCGCTGATCGAGGCGCAGTGCCTTTTCCAGGTATTCGCGGGCCTGCTCGCCCTGCCCCAGCTTGCGCGCGGTCAGGCCGAGGTTCTCGTACACCCGCGAACGCTCAGGGTACAAGGTATCGGCGGCCGCCTGGCGAAACATCGCTTCAGCGTCGGCAAAACGGCCCTGAGCATATAGGAAACTGCCGTAGTTGTTGCGGATTCGCGTGTCATCCGGGCGTGCAGCCAGCGCTTTACGGAAGTGCTGGCCTGCCAGTTGCGGCTCAGCCTCGGCCTGGAACACCAGCGCCAGTGCCGCATTGGCGTCGGCATCGGTACTGTTCAAGGCCAGTGCCTTGGCCAATGGTGCCTTGGCCTGCCCGGTCAAACCTTGTTGCAAATACCCCAGCCCCAGTTGCACATAAGCCCGCACAGCCTCGTCACGCCCCTGGCGGCTGGCCAGCGGGTCGCCCCCACCGCTGGAAACGCAGCCAGCCAGCAGCGCAAGCGTGAGGATCGACAGCGCGGCGCGCAGGGTCATGGGGCGGGTGCTCGTCAGGGGCGCGCGGCGCTGTCTTGCGGCTCGTCGGCAGCCAGCTGGCGCACGGCGATGTAACGCTCGCTGCGGCGGGTGCGGTCGTTGACCTGGCCGACCAGTTGCCCGCATGCGGCATCGATGTCGTCACCGCGGGTGGTGCGGGTGGTGACGTTGAAACCACCGTGGTGCAACAGGTCCTGGAAGCGGCGAATGGCGTTGTTGCTCGGCCGCTCGTAGCCCGAGTGCGGGAACGGGTTGAACGGGATCAGGTTGATCTTGCACGGCACGTCGCGCAGCAGCTCGATCATCTGTGCCGCGTGCTCGGGCTGGTCGTTGACGTCCTTGAGCAGGGTGTACTCGATCGTCAGCACGCGCTTGCCGCCGAGCGTGGACATGTAGCCCATGCACGACTCCAGCAGCATCTTCAGCGGGTACTTCTTGTTGATCGGTACCAGCTGGTTGCGCAGTTCGTCGTTGGGGGCGTGCAGCGACAGGGCCAGCGACACGTCGATGTGCTTGGCCAGCTCGTCGATCATCGGCACTACGCCCGACGTCGAAAGCGTCACGCGGCGCTTGGAAATGCCATAGCCCAGATCTTCCATCATGATCTTCATGGCGGCGATGACATTGTCGAAATTCAGCAGGGGTTCGCCCATGCCCATCATGACCACGTTGGTAATGGCGCGATCGATCTTGGCCGGAACGGTCCCGAAGGATTTGTTGGCAAGCCACACCTGGCCGATCACTTCGGCGGCGGTGAGGTTGCTGTTGAAGCCTTGCTTGCCGGTGGAGCAGAAGCTGCAGTCCAGGGCACAGCCGGCTTGCGACGACACGCAGAGCGTACCGCGATCGTCGGTAGGGATGTAGACGGTCTCGACGCAGCTGCCAGAGGCAACGCGGACCACCCACTTGCGGGTGCCGTCGGCGGAAATGTCTTCACTGACCACTTCCGGGCCCCGAATCTCGGCAACGGCCTCGAGCTTTTCGCGCAAGACCTTGCCGACATTGGTCATGGCGGCGAAATCATCGACGCCAAAATGGTGAATCCATTTCATCACCTGACCGGCGCGGAAGCGCTTCTCCCCGATTGAGTCGAAGAACTGTTCCATTTCTGCCAGGGTCAGCCCCAGCAGGTTGATCTTGCCAGTAGATGTCGTCATGGATTCACCCTCACCCGTAAGCTTTCGCTTAGCGAGTGGTTACCTCGGTAGCAGCGAAGAAGTAAGCGATTTCGCGAGCAGCAGCAGCTTCGGAGTCCGAACCGTGAACGGCGTTGGCGTCGATCGACTCGGCGAAGTCAGCACGGATGGTGCCGGCAGCAGCTTCTTTAGGGTTGGTAGCGCCCATCAGCTCACGGTTCAGAGCGATGGCGTTTTCGCCTTCCAGAACCTGAACAACGACTGGGCCGGAAGTCATGAAGGCAACCAGGTCACCGAAGAAGCCACGAGCGCTGTGCTCGGCGTAGAAGCCTTCGGCTTCGGCTTTGGACAGTTGCTTGATTTTCGAGGCAACGATTTTCAGGCCGGCTTCTTCGAAGCGAGTGGTGATCTTGCCGATGACGTTTTTGGCGACGGCGTCAGGCTTGATGATCGAGAAAGTACGTTGAACAGCCATGGAGAACTCCAGAAATATGAGTGTTGCGAAAAATTAAACCCGCGAATTATACGCGGGTTCCAGGGGATTGCCTAACCTGCAGCGTGCGCTTAGTCGGCTTCGGCGATCCAGGCCGCCTGGATGGCCTCGAGCACTTTCTCACCGCCGCGTGACGGATCGTCGCTGAACTCTGGCAGTGCCAACACCCAGCGGTGCAGATCGACGAAATTCACGTAACGAGGATCGACGTCGGGCTTGCTTTCTGCAAGCTGGATGGCGATCTCAAGTACATCAATCCATTTCAGGCTCATGTGGACAAACCTCAGTGCGGCGCTTCGGCGGCGTGGTTGAGCGAGTATTTGGGGATTTCGATGGTGAGGTCTTCATCGGCCACCACCACCTGGCAGCCCAGGCGCGATTGCGCTTCCAGGCCCCACGCCTTGTCCAGCATGTCTTCTTCGAGTTCGTCAGCCTCTTCAAGCGAGTCGAAGCCCTTGCGCACGATGCAGTGGCACGTGGTGCAAGCCTTGACGCCGCCGCAGGCGCTTTCCATCTCGATGTGATGATCGTGGGCCAGCTCCAGGATATTGGTCCCGGCGGGCACTTCCACGGTCAGCCCTTCTGGGCAGAATTTTTCATGCGGCAGGAATGTCACCAGCGGCATCGGTTACTCCTCGATCTCATTCAGGTTGCGCCCGGCCAGTGCGGCTTTGACCGTCGAATCAAGGCGACGGGCGGCAAATGCATCGGTCACCTGCGACAGACGCTTGGTCTGTTGCTCGATGGCGGCGCCATCGGTGCCGCTCAGCAAATCACGTAGTTCCTGCATCTGGAATTGGATGGCGTCGCGCTCGTCGCTGCTGAGCAGGCGCTCGCCATCGGCGTCCAGGGCGCCCTGTACCGCTTCGAGCAGACGCTCGCCGTCGACCTGGTGCTCGCGCAGCTGGCGCGCCTGCTTGTCGGAGCCTGCGTGCTCGAACGAATCCTTGAGCATGCGGGCGATTTCGCCATCGGTCAGGCCGTAGGACGGCTTGACCTGGATGCTCGACTCCACGCCCGAACCCAGCTCGCGCGCGGCGACACTGAGCAGGCCATCAGCGTCGACCTGGAAGGTGACACGGATCTTCGCGGCGCCGGCAACCATGGCCGGGATGCCGCGCAGCTCGAAGCGCGCCAGCGAGCGGCAGTCGCTGATCAGCTCGCGCTCGCCCTGCAGCACGTGGATCATCATGGCCGACTGGCCGTCTTTGTAGGTGGTGAACTCCTGGGCACGGGCCACCGGAATGGTGGTGTTGCGCGGAATCACCTTTTCCATCAGCCCGCCCATGGTCTCAAGACCGAGCGACAACGGGATGACGTCGAGCAACAGCAGCTCGCCCCCTTCGCGACGGTTGCCGGCCAGGGTGTCGGCCTGGATGGCGGCGCCAATGGCGACCACCTGGTCCGGGTCGATGGAGGTCAGCGGGGTACGACCAAACAGCGTACCCACGGCGTCGCGTACACGCGGCACGCGGGTAGAGCCGCCAACCATCACCACCGCACCCACCTCCTCCAGCTCGATACCGCTGTCGCGCACGGCGCGGCGGCAGGCCTTGAGGCTACGGGCAATCATCGGCTCGATCATCGCGTCGAAGGCGGCGCGGGTCAGCTCGCCCTGCCAGGCAGCGTGCTGCACGCTGACCACGTCGGCATCGGTCAAGGCTTCCTTGGCCGCGCAGGCGGTTTGCAGCAACAGGCGCTGGGTGGCGGGGTCGAGATCGGCGGACAGGCCGGCCTGCTCGATGATCCAGCCGGCAATGGCGTGGTCGAAGTCATCGCCACCCAGGGCGGTGTCGCCGCCGGTGGCCAGCACTTCAAAGACGCCGGCCGTCAGGCGCAGGATGGAAATATCGAAGGTACCGCCGCCCAGGTCGAAGATCGCCACCACGCCTTCGGCATTCTGATCCAGGCCATAGGCCACGGCAGCAGCAGTCGGTTCGTTGAGCAGGCGCAGCACGTTGAGGCCGGCCAGCTTGGCGGCGTCCTTGGTGGCCTGACGCTGGGCGTCGTCGAAATACGCAGGAACAGTGATCACCGCGCCTACCAGCTCACCGCCGAGCGTCTCTTCGGCACGCGTACGCAGCACCTTGAGGATGTCGGCCGACACTTCCACCGGGCTCTTCGGCCCCTGGACGGTGTCGATGAACGGCATGTGCGACTCACCACCGACAAACCGGTACGGCAGTTGCTCGCCGAGCTGCTTGACGTCGGCCAGGCCACGCCCCATCAGGCGCTTGACCGAGACGATGGTGTTGAGCGGGTCGCTGGGCGCAGCCTCGCGCGCGCTCAGGCCAACGTCGACGCCGTTTTCCAGGTAGCGCACCGCGGAGGGCAGGATGACCCGGCCCTGGGCATCGGGCAGCGGCTCGCTGCGCCCGCTGCGCACGGCGGCGACGAGAGAATTGGTGGTGCCCAGGTCGATGCCCACCGCCAGGCGGCGCTGGTGCGGCTGGGGGCTCTGACCGGGTTCGGCGATCTGCAGTAGGGCCATGCTTATCTGAGTACCTTAGGCGTCATCACGGGTAACGCCGGGATTAATCGTCGAGGCGCTCTTCGAGTTGGCGCACTTCTTGGGCGAGCTTGTCGAGGAACTGCATGCGGCGCATCAGGCGTTCGGCCTGGTCACGCTCAGCTGCAACATCCCAGCAGGCGGCGAAATCCTCGTTCAGCGTGTCCTGGGCGGCCTTGAGCCGCTTCTTGAACACGGCCACGCCGTCGAGATCGGCTTCGTCCTGCAGCTCTTCGAGCTCTTCGCGCCACTGCATCTGCTGCAACAGGAAGGCCGGGTCGTGCACGGTGACTTCCTGGGGCACTTCGTGGCCACCGATGGCCAGCAGGTAACGGGCACGGCGCGGTGCGCTGCGCAAGGTCTGGTAGGCGTCGTTCAGGGCCGCCGACTTTTCCAGGGCAACGCGCTGTTCGCGCTCGGAGGCATCGGCGAAGCGGTCCGGATGGACCTCACGGGCCAGCTCGCGGTAGCGGGTGGCCAGTTTGTCGAGGTCCAGGCGGAAGCTCGGTTGCAGGTCAAACAGTGCGTAATGACAAGGAGTACCCACGGCCAGCCTCAAACGTTGAAGCTTTCGCCGCAGCCACATTCACCGCGCACGTTGGGGTTGTTGAACTTGAAGCCTTCGTTCAACCCTTCCTTGACGAAGTCCAGCTCGGTGCCGTCGAGGTACACCAGGCTTTTCGGGTCGATGATGACCTTCACGCCGTGGTTCTCGAACACCTGGTCTTCTTCGGCCAGCTCGTCAACGAACTCCAGCACGTAGGCCAGGCCCGAGCAACCGGTGGTGCGCACGCCCAGGCGAATGCCTTCACCTTTGCCGCGCCCGTCGAGGGAGCGGCGAATGTGGTTGGCGGCGGCTTCTGTCATGCTGATGGCCATCGGAACTCCTTACCTTGCAACAGGCGACTTAGACCAGGCCTTTCTTCTGCTTGTAATCGCGAACGGCTGCCTTGATGGCATCTTCGGCGAGCACGGAGCAGTGGATCTTGACCGGCGGCAGTGCCAGCTCTTCAGCCAGCTGGGTGTTCTTGATGGTTTCGGCTTCGTCCAGGGTCTTGCCCTTCATCCACTCGGTGGCGAGGGAGCTGGAGGCGATGGCCGAACCGCAGCCGTAAGTCTTGAACTTGGCGTCTTCGATGATGCCTTGCTCGTTGACCTTGATCTGCAGACGCATCACGTCGCCGCACGCTGGAGCGCCGACCATGCCGGTACCGACATCCGGGTCCTCGGCGTTCATCTTGCCGACGTTACGTGGGTTTTCGTAGTGGTCGATGACCTTTTCACTGTATGCCATGGTGCAATTCCTTCCTCATCAGGGAGCCGCTCTTGCCGGCGACTGCTTAGTGGGCGGCCCACTCGATCTTGGAGATGTCGACGCCGTCTTTGTACATGTCCCAAAGGGGCGACAGCTCACGCAGTTTGTTGACGGCCTCGCAGACTTTCTGCGCGGCGTAGTCGACTTCTTCTTCGCTGGTGAAGCGGCCGAAAGAGAAGCGGATCGAGCTGTGCGCCAGTTCGTCGTTGCGGCCCAGGGCGCGCAGGACGTAGGACGGCTCGAGCGAAGCGGAGGTGCAGGCCGAACCGGACGAAACGGCGATGTCCTTGAGCGACATCAGCAGCGACTCGCCTTCGACGTAGTTGAAGCTCAGGTTCAGGTTGTGCGGTACGCGGGCGGTCTGGCTGCCGTTGACGTACAGTTCTTCGAGGTCGGAGACCTGCTTGAAGAAGCGGTCGCTCAGGGCCTTGATGCGCACGTTTTCGCTGGCCATTTCCTGCTTGGCAATGGCGAAGGCTTCGCCCATGCCGACGATCTGGTGGGTTGGCAGGGTGCCCGAGCGCATGCCGCGCTCATGGCCACCGCCGTGAACCATGGCTTCCAGGCGTACACGCGGCTTGCGGCTGACGTACAGCGCGCCGATGCCTTTGGGGCCGTAGACCTTGTGCGCCGAGAACGACATCAGGTCGACCTTCAGCTTTTGCAGGTCGATTTCGACCTTGCCGGCCGACTGGGCGGCATCGACGTGGAACAGCACGCCGCGCGAGCGGGTCAGTTCGCCGATGGCGGCGATGTCGTTGATCGAGCCGACTTCGTTGTTCACGTGCATCAGCGAAACCAGGATGGTGTCGTCACGCAGGGCAGCTTCGACCATGGCCGGGGTGACGATGCCGTCATCGCCTGGCTCGAGGTAGGTGACTTCGAAACCTTCACGCTCGAGCTGGCGAGCGGTGTCCAGGACCGCCTTGTGCTCGATCTTGGAGGTGATGATGTGCTTGCCCTTGGTCTGATAGAAGTGCGCCACGCCTTTGAGGGCGAGGTTGTCGGACTCGGTGGCACCGCTGGTCCAGACGATCTCGCGTGGGTCGGCATTGATCAGCTCGGCCACCTGGCGACGGCCATTCTCGACCGCTTCTTCGGCTTTCCAGCCAAACACGTGGGAGCGCGAGGCCGGGTTACCGAAGTTCCCGTCGACCAGCAGGCATTCGGCCATTTTCTGGGCCACACGTGGATCGACCGGCGTGGTCGCGGAGTAATCGAGGTAGATCGGCAACTTCATTGAGTATCTCCTATCAGGCGTTGGCGTCGCTCGGCGCTGAATTTCAGTCGACGGCGGACGTCTCAATCTTGTCCAGCATGGCGGTACGGCCTGCAACACGGCGCAGGTCCTGGCGCTGGGCGACTTCTTGCACCTCACGGCGCTTGACGAGGTCGGCCAGGCTGATGCCACTGAGGAATTCATGGATCTGCTGGCTCAGGTCACACCACAGGTGGTGAGTCAGGCAGGTATCACCGGCATGGCAGTCGCCCAGGCCCTGGCAGCGGGTGGCATCGACCGATTCATTGACCGCGTCGATGACTTGGGCCACCTGGATGGTTTCCATGCCGCGCGACAGCTGGTAGCCGCCGCCCGGGCCGCGAACGCTGGATACCAGGCTGCTGCGGCGCAGCTTGGCGAACAGCTGCTCCAGATAAGAAAGGGAAATGCCCTGGCGCTCGGAAATATCGGCCAGTGACACCGGCCCATGCTGCGCGTGCAACGCCAGGTCAAGCATGGCGGTCACGGCGTATCGGCCTTTGGTAGTCAGTCGCATGGCGTATGGTTACCACGGGAGTTACAGAATGTGTGCGAGTATGCGATTCCCGAGCATTTAAGTCAACTATTAGACCTAGTGCTTTAGTCGGGTATGCATGCGGGAGGCGGGCGCGAGTGTAGCAGACGAGGGGCGCGAGCACACGCCCCTTGTGTCGGGCTGGCGGAATCAATGCGGCTGAGTGTCGCCCTGCTTCAGCTCTGCGCAGGCATTGGCGAAGTCATCGGCGGGCAGTGCCGGCAGCTCCTTGGCACAGTAGTCACTGCCCATCCTGGTCAGGGCGCCACACATCCCCTCCAGGCGCTCGTCGACTGCCTGCAAGTGGTCGAGCATCTGGCCGATGGCCCTGGCCACCGGGTCAGGCATGTCGCCGCTGACGCCATAGGCGTCGAAACCGATCTTCTCGGCCATAGCCTTGCGCTTGGCTTCGACGGCATCGTCTTCGCTCTTGACGATGATGCGCCCCGGGATGCCCACCGCCGTGGCACCGGCCGGCACCGCCTTGGTGACCACGGCGTTGGAGCCGATCTTGGCCCCGGCACCGACCGTGAACGGCCCCAGCACCTTGGCGCCCGCCCCCACCACAACGCCGTTTTCCAGGGTCGGGTGGCGCTTGCCTTTATTCCAGCTGGTGCCGCCCAGGGTTACGCCCTGGTACAGCGTCACGTCGTCACCGATCTCAGCGGTCTCGCCAATGACGATGCCCATGCCGTGGTCGATGAAGAAACGCCGGCCGATGGTCGCACCCGGATGGATCTCGATACCGGTCATCCAGCGCCCGAAGTTCGACACCAGGCGAGCCAGCCATTTGAAATCGCGCTTCCACAGGGCATTGCCCAGGCGGTGCAGCCAGATGGCATGCATGCCCGGGTAGCAGGTCAGGACCTCGAAGGCGTTGCGCGCCGCCGGGTCACGATGGAAAACACTTTGAATATCTTCACGCAGACGCTCGAACATCGTTCAGTCCTTCCGTTTATGCGGCTCGCCCCGGACGACTTTCTGGGTCTCGGTGAGGATGCCGCGCAAAATGCTCATTTCCGTACGCTCGACCGAGCTGCGCCCATATAGCCGACGCATGCGCGGCATCAGGTGCTTGGGCTTGGCGGGGTCGAGGAAGCCGATGTCCACCAGGGTTTTTTCCAGGTGGTCATAGAACAGCTCCATTTCGTCCATGGTCGCCAGCTCATTGGCGTCCGCCTTCTCGACCTTGGGCGCCACGCCCTGCACTGCCAACGAGGCCATGCGCACCTCGTAGGAGAGCACCTGGACGGCGGCGGCCAGATTCAGCGAGCTGAAGTCGGGATTGGATGGAATGTGCACGTGGAAGTGACATCGCTGCAGTTCTTCGTTGGTCAGCCCGGCATGCTCGCGACCGAACACCAGGGCGATTTCCTCGCCGGCCAGGGCATGTTCCACCGCCTTGGTGCCGCACTCCCGGGGGCCGATCAACGGCCAGGGGATGCTGCGCTCGCGGGCGCTGGTGCCCATCACCAGGTTGCAACCGACCAGTGCCTGCTCGAGGCTGTCGACCACCAGGGCACTGTCGAGCACATCGTCGGCACCCGAGGCGCGCGCCGAGGCATCGGCGGCCGGGAATTCTTTTGGCTGCACCAGCACCAGACGCGCCAGGCCCATGTTTTTCATGGCACGCGCAGCGCCGCCGATATTGCCGGGGTGGCTGGTATTGACCAGAACAACACGAATATTTTGCAGCAAGGTGTTGTGCTCACAGACGCGGATGAAGAAGGTTTCGATCTTACAGAACCGACCAGCGTAACGCCATGAAAGCAAATGTGACACTTCTTCCGTCAAAGATTTCTGCTAGAATGTGCGGCTTTCTTCTTTAACATCTCCAGGTGACCTTCCCATGCAGCCTATGCTGAATATCGCCCTGCGCGCCGCTCGCAGCGCCAGTGAACTGATTTTCCGCTCCATCGAACGCCTGGACAGCATCAAAGTCGACGAAAAGCAGGCCAAGGACTATGTGTCCGAGGTCGACCGCGCCGCAGAGAAGGTCATCGTTGATGCCCTGCGCAAAGCCTACCCGAACCACTCGATCCAGGGCGAAGAGACCGGCCTGCACGCCGGCACCGGCGAAGAAGGCAAGGACTACCTGTGGATCATCGATCCTCTGGACGGCACCACCAACTTCCTGCGCGGCATCCCGCACTTCGCCGTCAGCATCGCCTGCAAATACCGCGGCCGCCTGGAGCACGCCGTGGTCCTCGACCCGGTTCGCCAGGAAGAATTCACCGCCAGCCGTGGCCGTGGCGCCCAGATCAATGGCCGTCGCCTGCGCGTCAGCTCGCGCACCAGCCTGGAAGGCGCCCTGCTGGGCACCGGTTTCCCGTTCCGTGACAACCAGCTGGCCGACCTGGACAACTACCTGGGCATGTTCCGCGCACTGACCGGCCAGACCGCCGGCATCCGCCGCGCCGGCTCCGCCAGCCTGGATCTCGCCTATGTGGCCGCCGGCCGCTTCGATGCCTTCTGGGAGTCGGGCCTGTCCGAGTGGGACATGGCTGCAGGCGTGCTGCTGATCCAGGAAGCAGGCGGCCTGGTGAGCGACTTCAACGGTGGCCATGACTTCCTCGAGAAGGGCCATATCGTTGCCGGCAACATCAAGTGCTTCAAGGCCGTGCTGACTGCCATCCAGCCGCACCTGCCGGAGAGCATGAAGCGCTAAGCGCCGATTGCCGAGCACAAAAAAGCACCTCTTGAGGTGCTTTTTTTATGCCGCTTTTATGGGAAATCGCTAGCACAGATTAACGCGTGGGAGCGGGCTTGCCCCGCGATGGGGTGTATGGCACCGGCTTCGCCGGTGATCGCGGGGCAAGCCCGCTCCCACGCTGTTGCTGCTAACCGATTAAATCCATAAGAGCGCCCGGCAAACGGCTCACTGCCCCGCCTGGTTCTCGCTCAGGATCAGCTTGCCGTTCTTGTCCACAGGGATGGTCGAGCCCGGCTCGTGATTCATCTTCACCTTGCCCACCTGGTCACCGAGGGAATAGGTGACGTTGTACCCCACCACCTTCTCGCTGATGTCGTTGACCGTGCTGCAGCGGGTCTGCATGGTCGTGGTGGTGTCACGCTCCTGCATGTATTCCTGGGTCTTGTTGCCCGCGTAGCCACCGCCTACCGCGCCGGCGACCGTGGCGATCTTCTTGCCGGTACCGCCGCCGATCTGGTTACCCAGCAGACCACCGGCAATGGCTCCGACCACGGTACCGGCAATCTGATGCTGGTCCTTGACCGGTGCCTGGCGGGTCACAGCGACCTCCTTGCACACCTCGCGCGGTGTCTTCACCTGCTGCTTGATTGGCTGCACGTCGGTGACCTGGGCGTATTCAGGGCCCTTGTTCACCAAGCTGTAGGTCGCTACAGCACCTCCGGCAGTCACACCGACAGCACCCAGTACCGCACCCACCAGCATTGATTTATTCACCTGAACCTCCTGATCTTTCTTACGGGTTCCAGCCCGCTTTCTCCCAGCCTTGGAGCAAAAAAAAAGGCGCGAGTTCAACACTCGCGCCTTTGATTACGCCGAACGGCGTTGAACGATCGTTTACGGACGCTCGTCCACGCCCTCGTTCTTGGCCGGCGGGATCAGGTCTTCACTGCTCAGGTTCAGCCAGATCAGCACCACGTTGGCGATGTAGATCGACGAGTAGGTGCCCGCCATGACGCCGATGAACAGCGCCAGGGAGAAACCAAACAGGTTGTCGCCACCGAAGAACAGCAGCGCCGCGATGGCCAGCAAGGTCGACACCGAGGTGGCGATAGTGCGCAGCAGGGTCTGGGTGGTCGAGACGTTGATGTTCTCGATCAGCGAAGCCTTGCGCATCACCCGGAAGTTCTCACGCACCCGGTCGAACACGACGATGGTGTCGTTGAGCGAGTAACCGATGATCGCCAGTACCGCTGCCAGCACCGTCAGGTCGAAGGTGATCTGGAAGAACGACAGGATACCCAGGGTCACCACCACGTCGTGGATCAGCGAGACGATGGCACCCACGGCGAACTTCCACTGGAAGCGGAACGCCAGGTAGATGAGGATGCCGCCCAGGGCCAGGAGCATGCCCATGCCGCCCTGGTCGCGCAGCTCTTCACCCACCTGCGGGCCGACGAACTCGACGCGCTTGAGGGTAGCCGGGTTGTCACCGCCGGCCTTCTGCAGCGCCGCCGCGACCTTGTTGCCCAGCAGCGGGTCATCGCCCGGCATGCGCACCAGCAGGTCGGTGGTGGCGCCGAAGCTCTGCACCACGGCCTCGTGGAAGCCCGACTCGACCAGCTCGGCACGGACGGCCTTGAGGTCTGCAGGGCGCTCGTAGGTCAGCTCGATCAGCGTACCGCCGGTGAAGTCCAGGCCGAAGTTCAGACCCTTCTGCCACCAGCTGAACAACGCCAGTACGGTGAGGAGCACGGTAATGGCGAATGCGACATTGCGCACGCCCATGAAATTGATGGTTTTCATCGCAGCTCCCTCAAACCCACAGCTTCTTGATGTCACGCCCGCCACAGGTCAGGTTGACCATGGCGCGGGTCACCATGACGGCGGTGAACATCGAGGTGAAAATCCCGAGGGACATGGTGACCGCGAAGCCCTTGACCGGGCCGGTACCCATGGCGAACAGGATGCCGCCCACCAGCAGGCTGGTCAGGTTGGCGTCGATGATCGCGGTGTACGCACGGTTGAAGCCTTCGTGGATGGCACGCTGCACCGACATGCCCGCTTTGAGCTCCTCACGGATACGCGAGAAGATCAGTACGTTGGCGTCGACCGCCATACCCATGGTCAGCACGATACCGGCGATACCCGGCAAGGTCAGCGTGGCGCCCAGCAGAGACATCAATGCCAGCAGCAGCACCATGTTGCCCGCCAGGGCGACAGTGGCGATCACGCCGAAGCCGCGGTAGATGGCGATGATGAACAGCGAGACGAACAGCATGCCCCACAGGGATGCATCGATACCCTTGGTGATGTTGTCGGCACCCAGGCTCGGGCCAATGGTACGTTCTTCGGCGAAGTACATCGGCGCAGCCAGACCACCGGCACGCAGCAGCAGGGCCAGCTCGGACGATTCGCCCTGGCCGTTCAGGCCGGTGATGCGGAACTGGCTGCCCAGCGGCGACTGGATGGTCGCCAGGCTGATGATCTTCTTCTCTTCCTTGAAGCTCTGGACCGCAACGTCTTTCTCGACGCCGTTGACTGTCTGCTTCTCGTAGTGAGTGACCGGCTTCTGCTCGATGAAGATCACCGCCATGCTGCGCCCGACGTTGGAGCGGGTAGCGCGGCTCATCAGCTCGCCGCCGTGGCCGTCGAGGCGGATATTCACCTGCGGGCGACCGTGCTCGTCGAAGCTGGCCTGGGCGTCGGTGACCTGGTCACCGGTGATGATCAGGCCGCGCTCGACCGGGGCAGAGCGGCCGCCTTCGCGGAACTCGAACACCTCGGTGGTGGCTTTGGACGCACCCGGCTCGGCGCCGAAGCGGAACTCCAGGTTGGCGGTCTTGCCGAGGATACGCTTGGCTTCGGCGGTGTCCTGCACACCCGGCAGCTCGACCACGATGCGGTTGGCGCCCTGGCGCTGTACCAGCGGCTCCGCCACGCCCAGCTCGTTCACACGGTTGCGAACGGTGGTCAGGTTCTGCTTGATGGAGTATTCGCGGATTTCGGCGACCTTGGCCTGGGTCAGCGCCAGGCGCAGCACGGCGAGCTCGTTGCGCTCGGTGGTGGTCAGTTCGAAATCATTGAAATTCTTGCGGATCAGGCTGCGGGCCTGTTCGCGGGTAGCGTCGTCGGCGAAGCCCAGCATGATGCCGCCATCCTGCTGAGGCAGGCTGCGGTAGCGGACGCGCTCTTTGCGCAGCAAGGTCTTGACCTCGCCTTCGTAGACTTTCATGCGGGCAGTCATGGCCTTGTCCATGTCCACTTCCAGCAGGAAGTGCACACCACCGGACAGGTCCAGGCCCAGCTTCATCGGGCTGGCACCCAGATTGCGCAGCCACTGCGGGGTGGTCTGGGCCAGGTTCAGGGCCACGACATAGTCATCGCCGAGGGCCTTGCGCGCCACATCCTTGGCTGGCAGCTGGTCTTCCTGGTTGGTCAGGCGCACCAGCGCACTGCCCTTCTCGCCCAGGTTGCCGCCTTTCACCGCGATGCCGGCATCGGTCAGCGCCTTGGTGACGCGATCGAGGTCAGCCTGGCTGACATGCAGCGCGGAGCTGGCGCCGCTGATCTGTACCGCCGGATCATCCGGGTAGAGGTTGGGTGCGGAATAAATAAAACCGATCGCCAGTACCACCACGATCAGCAGGTATTTCCACAGAGGGTATTTGTTCAGCATCACGCCGCCCGTTCAAGACGCGGGGCGCTTTGCGCGCCCCGACTGGAAAAATGAAACCGGTAACTCAGATAGCCTTGAGCGTACCTTTTGGCAGGGTCGCGGCAATCGCGCCCTTCTGGAACTTCAGTTCGACGGTGTCGGACACTTCCAGAACCACGAAATCATCGGAAACCTTGACGATCTTGCCGGCGATGCCGCCGTTGGTGACAACTTCGTCACCCTTCTGCAAGTTGCTCAGCAGGTTCTTCTGCTCTTTGGCGCGCTTGGCCTGTGGGCGCCAGATCATCAGGTAGAAGATGACCAGGAAGCCGACCAGGAAGATCCACTCGAAGCCGGTACCGGCTGGGCCGGCGGCAGGGGCTGCAGCGTCCGCGTAGGCGGCGGGAATCAAGAAGCTCATTGTGCACTCCTAATGCAAATTTTCTAATAATGGATGCAAACAGTCAGTCCAAAGGCGGCACAGGGAGCCCGCGTTTGGCGTAGAAGGCGTCGACAAAGGCGGCCAATTTACCCTGTTGAATAGCCTCGCGTAAACCGGCCATCAAGCGCTGGTAATGGCGCAAGTTGTGGATGGTATTGAGCATGCTGCTCAACATTTCGCCGCACTTGTCCAGGTGGTGCAGGTAGGCGCGCGAGAAGTTGGTGCAGGTATAGCAATCGCAGGTCGGATCCAGCGGCGATTCATCATGACGATGGAACGCATTGCGGATCTTGATCACCCCTGTGTCGATGAACAGATGGCCGTTGCGCGCATTGCGCGTGGGCATCACGCAGTCGAACATGTCGACGCCGCGGCGCACACCCTCTACAAGATCCTCCGGCTTGCCTACCCCCATAAGGTAACGAGGTTTGTCAGCCGGCATCTGGCCTGGCAGGTAGTCCAGCACCTTGATCATCTCGTGCTTGGGCTCACCCACCGACAGGCCACCGATGGCCAGGCCGTCGAAGCCGATGTTGTCCAGGCCCTCCAGCGAACGCATGCGCAGGTCCTGATACATGCCGCCCTGGACGATACCGAACAGCGCCGCGGTGTTGTCGGCGTGGGCGTTCTTCGAGCGCTGGGCCCAACGCAGCGACAGCTCCATCGAGGTACGCGCCACGTCGTGCTCGGCCGGGTACGGCGTGCACTCGTCGAAGATCATCACGATGTCCGAGCCCAGGTCGCGCTGCACCTGCATGGACTCTTCCGGGCCCATGAACACTTTCGAGCCATCCACGGGCGAGGCGAAGGTTACGCCCTCCTCCTTGATCTTGCGCATGGCGCCCAGGCTGAACACCTGGAAACCACCGGAGTCGGTGAGGATGGGGCCTTTCCATTGCATGAAATCGTGCAGGCCGTTGTGCTTCTTGATCACCTCGGTGCCCGGGCGCAGCCACAGGTGGAAGGTGTTGCCAAGGATGATCTCGGCGCCGATGGCCTCGATGTCGCGCGGCAGCATGCCCTTGACCGTGCCATAGGTACCCACCGGCATGAACGCCGGGGTTTCCACGGTGCCACGGGGGAAGGTCAGCCGACCGCGACGGGCCTTGCCGTCGGTGGCCAGCAGTTCGAACGACATTCGACAGGTGCGACTCATGCTTGATCCTCTGGGCCGCGTGGCGCCGGATTGCGGGTGATGAACATGGCATCACCGTAACTGAAGAAGCGGTAACCGTTGGCCACCGCCGCCGCATAGGCAGCCATGGTCTCGGGGTAACCGGCGAAGGCCGAGACCAGCATCAACAGCGTGGACTCCGGCAGGTGGAAGTTGGTCACCAGGCAGTCGACCACATGGAACGGCCGGCCCGGGAAGATGAAGATGTCGGTGTCGCCGCTGAACGCCTTGAGCACGCCATCGCGCGCCGCGCTTTCCAGCGAACGCACGCTGGTGGTACCCACGGCGATCACCCGGCCACCACGGGCACGGCAGGCCTCGACGGCGTCGACCACATCCTGGCTCACTTCGAGCCACTCTTTGTGCATGTGGTGGTCTTCGATCTTGTCGACCCGCACCGGCTGGAAGGTGCCGGCGCCCACATGCAGAGTGACGAAGGCGCGCTCGACGCCCTTGGCTGCGATCTTTTCCAGCAGCGCCTCGTCGAAGTGCAGCCCGGCGGTAGGCGCAGCCACTGCGCCCGCACGCTCGGCATAGACCGTCTGATAGCGCTCACGGTCGGCGCCCTCGTCCGGGCGGTCGATGTAGGGCGGCAGCGGCATATGGCCGACACGCTCGAGCAGGGGCAGCACCTCTTCGGTGAAGCGCAGCTCGAACAGCGTCTCGTGGCGCGCGACCATCTCGGCCTCGCCACCGCCATCGATGAGGATCACCGCGCCTTCTTTCGGCGCCTTGCTGGCGCGCACATGGGCCAGCACGCGGTGGCTGTCCAGCACGCGCTCGACCAGCACTTCCAGCTTGCCGCCGGAGGCTTTCTGGCCGAACAGCCGCGCAGGAATAACCCGGGTGTTGTTGAACACCATCAGGTCGCCGGGGCGCAGGTAGTCGAGCAGGTCGGTGAATTGCTGGTGGGCCAGCGCGCCGCTTTGACCGTCGAGCACGAGCAGGCGGCTGCCGTGACGCTCGGCCAACGGGTGGCGGGCGATGAGGGAGTCTGGGAGTTCGAAAGAAAAATCGGCGACGCGCATGATGATGTTCGGTTCGACAGGGCCGGGAAGTTTAGCCCAATGCATGAAAATTGACCATGAAAGACGATTGACCGACCTCATGCGCCTCTCTATACTGCGCCGCGACAAGCCCTGATGGCGGAATTGGTAGACGCGGCGGATTCAAAATCCGTTTTCGAAAGGAGTGGGAGTTCGAGTCTCCCTCGGGGCACCAAAATCCAGAAAAAACCGACCTTATGGTCGGTTTTTTTGTGTCTGGGAATCGGGGAAAGTTGGGCTGACCGTAGTGGTTTCATCGCCGGCAAGCCGGCTCCCACAGGTATGTGCAATGCCTGAACCCTGCGCCGTCTACTGTGGGAGCTGGCTTGCCAGCGATGCGCCACGACAGTGACGCCCGCTTCACTGATTCAATCTTGCACCCAAGTCTTTAAGACTTTCCCCATTCCATGTAGTCCATTTCCCAAACATACTCCAAACCCCTTTCAAGCCATTGCGGTGGTCTGGGTCGGGCTCTAGTCTCGGCCGGTCGTTGCTAAATCAACGACCGGCTTTGACAGGCTGACTTGCAGATACCTCTTATGGCTTCGCCTTTCTGGCAGCTGTACGTGGGGCACCTCGTGTGCGCCGGGTTTCTCTGCTCTCGGTCTGTCAACCCGCGTATAGCTGCCACCCATTTGTTTGACAGCTAATGGTGGTAGCTCCGACTGAACTAGCGGAGAGATACACCATGATAAAAATTGTCCCCGCCCCACCGCTTTCCCCTGAGAAGCTCCACTCCCTCGAAGACCTCCTGGTCCAGATCTCGGAGAGGCTCTTCTGCGCCCTCTCCATCATCCACCTGCACACCCCGGCCCATGTCACACCCTTGGACCGAGGCCTGTCGCTGACAACCACCCACGAGATCGAAGCCGCTCGTCAATTAGCGGAGTTGGCATTGAGCAAACTGCAGGTCAAGCACTGACCTAGGGGGCGAACGCGATGAACGACTGGACTGCCGGCGTCACCGGTTTCGGTTATGGCGATGGTGAACAGCCCGTGTACGCATAGAGCGTGGTAGCCACGCCAGCCCCGCAATAGGACTATCAGGCCAACATGCTGCGGTAGGGATGGTGAAGCTCTAAACGGCCCTGTATGAGGCTCCTGGACGCCTTGTTGGCCACTGCCGCCATACGCAGCACCAACGCCTTATGCATAGAGCGTGGGAGTGGGCTTGCCCCGCGATGAGGCGGCCTAGCCAACCTGGCTGGCTGATGGGTGCTAGCGCGGGACAATCCCGCTCGCACAAATGCGCCTTACCAGGCTGGCACGGCCACAGA